>QIGA01000101.1 GCA_003229915.1 Chloroflexota bacterium | reverse complement strand
GCTAGTCTCTTTAAGACTAGGCTCTTTAGGGCTAGGCTCTTTAGGGCTAGGCTCTTTAAGGCTAGTCTCTTCAGGGCTAGTCTCTTTAAGACTAGGCTCTTTAGGGCTAAAGTCTCTGAGAGTGGGTTCCTTGGGGCTGGGGCCTCCACTTTGCCGGATGTGCTCCGCTGTGTAGGGCAGTAGGGCGATATGACGCGCGCGTTTCAGAGCAACACTCAAAACACGTTGATGTCTAGCGCAGACACCTGTTTTACGTCGGGGATCCATCCTGCCACGATCAGAAATAAAACGACGCAACAAGGCCATATCCTTATAGTCGATTGTTTGTGTCTTGTTTACGCAGAAAGTGCAGACCTTCTTTCTGGGTATATACCTGCTTCTCCCTCTACGCTTGCTTGGTGCTTTCCCAGGTTTCGGCATTTTATCAGAGCTCGCTGTCTAGTATTAAGTCAAATTTACACATCAAAAGGGTATGTCTCCCGTCTCGAGGTCTTCTTCAGCGCTTGTGTCAATTGCACCCTCAGGCAAGGTTCCGAGGGGACGTCTATCCAGGAAGAGCACTGTATTGGCGGTTATCTCAATACGTGAGTGCCTTTGTCCGTCCTGGCCTTCCCATGATCGGTTTCGCAGCCTGCCTTCAACATAGGCACGCTGCCCTTTGGTTAGGAACTGATTGCAATTCTCAGCTAGCCTATTCCATGTTACAACATCAAACCATTCGGTCTCCTGCTTGCGTTCGCCCTCAGTACTTGTGTAGGTTCGGCTGGTGGCTATACGAAACGAAGTAACTGGATTGCCATTGGGGGTGAAGCGCATCTCAGGGTCTGTTCCCACATTTCCGATTATTATTATTTTATTCAACCCCACCATTTCTACCGGCTCCTTTCCCCTAGCTTCTAATCGTCTAATCTAATTAGCATGTGACGCAGGATGTTCTCTGAGATTTTCAGGTTAGCCTCGAGTTCCGCAGTCATTCCTGGTTGGGACTTAAACCGGCTTATCACATAGTTCCCCTCCCTGAAACGATTAATGGGATAGGCTAGCTTTCTTTTGCCCCAGCGATCGACTTGAGTTACCTCGCCCCCCCTGGACGTGATGAACTCATTTACCTTGTCTATCGTAACGGGCACATCCTCCTCGGCAACATCGGGGCTGATGATCATAACCATTTCATAATCGCGCAAGTGCTCACCCCTTAATTTTTGAATTATTCGCTATTCTGAGCCAAGATCGACTAATTATATCACGTGATGATCGCCAACAGCAAGTTGTTCTTACGCGCAGAGCCCGGGCACTGGGAACTCTCTACACATCTCACTAACCTGTTCGTGAACCTCGCTATATACTTCTTCGTTGCCGACGTTAGACAGCACTTTCACTATGGATTGGGCGATTAACTCCATTTCCTTAGCACCAAACCCCCTGGACGTAACTGCCGGAGTGCCCAGCCTAATACCGCTGGCTATCTGCGGAGGGTGTGGATCGAAGGGAATAGCGTTCTTGTTCACAGTTATACCCGCAGCATCAAGGGCTTTCTCAGCAGTGCTGCCAGTTACCCCTATTTGCGAAAGATCAACCAGAGCAAGATGGTTGTCGGTTCCCCCGGTAACTAGTCGGAATCCAAGGTTATTCAATTCACTGGCCAAAGCCTTAGCGTTTTGAAGCACTGCTTGCTGATACGAAGCAAACTCCGGTTGCATTGCCTCGTGAAAGGCAACTGCCTTGGCAGCTATTACGTGCATAAGAGGGCCACCTTGTATCCCAGGAAAGACGCTGCTGTTGATCTTCGAAGACCATTCTGCCTGGCAGAGGATCAACCCTCCTCTGGGTCCGCGCATGGTTTTGTGAGTAGTCGACGTGACGATATCTGCGTGGGGCACGGGTGAGGGATGCACATTAGCCGCGACTAGGCCTGCCAGGTGAGCCATGTCCACCATGAGCTTTGCGCCTACTTGATCAGCTATATGGCGAAACCTACCGAAGTCGATCACCCTCGGATAGGAACTGGCGCCAGCTACAATAAGCTTGGGCCTGTGCATCATGGCGATTTTTTCCACCACGTCGTAGTCAATTATCTCGGTTTCCCTGTCGACTCCGTAGGTGACGAACTTATAGAGCTTGCCTGAAAAATTAAACCCGCTGCCGTGGGATAGATGACCACCGTGAGCTAGACTCATGGCCAGAACTGTGTCCCCGTGTTCTAGCAAAGCGAAGTAGGTCGCCATATTGGCCTGGGCCCCGCTGTGTGGTTGAACGTTGGCATGGTCAGCGCCAAAAAGCTCCTTTGCCCGCTCAATTGCCAGTGATTCAACTGCGTCAACATTCTGACATCCACCGTAGTATCGATGCCCCGGATAGCCCTCTGCATACTTGTTAGTGAGCATCGATCCTTGTGCCTCCAGCACAGCTCTCGAGGCATAGTTTTCCGCGGCAATAAGGTTGATCTTAAGTCGTTGGCGTTCGTTATCCCTCTCTATCACAGCAGCGACGATGGGATCGATATCCTTCAAGGAATCCATATCCACTTTCATCATGCAGTCAGAACTTCAAGCACAAAATACAAAAAGCCACGTTATCTATCCGTGGCCCCAAGATTCATACGATCACCAGCGGTGCGTCCTATTCTCAGAATGGCCGCTTCAGTTTACATCAGCGCCTTGGGCCTGTCAACAATTACCGAGGGCGTTGCTACACAAGCCAGCTCTGCGAAAGAGCACTTTAGAGGAAGGCAAAGCACCTGATTTAGGAGCTAGCCTTCCATCAGGCATTTACCACGAATGGGAAATGGCGTCGGTGGGACATGCTGTCTGGCATTTGAGATCCCTCGGCCCGCTCACGGGCTTGCACGGGGCACAGACATACTTGAGGTTTTTGCGATGTTCTTCCTTTACGATGGCAACGAGATCGTCATAATCATCAGCTATTACTTCGAGAATACCTTGCGGGCACGCCTCTACGCATTTGCCACAGCCATCACACTTGTCGGTGTCAACAATAAGATAGTAATCCCCCGAGCCATCAGTGTAACCGTAGTTTGCAATATAGCCTAGCTTCACCACCAGTTTTTTCAGAAGCCAACTAAACATGAACATTCATCGTAGCCTTATTTGCGTGACTTTAGGAGAAGGTCCCTGGCGAAAAGCGAAGCGCCCAAAGCGCCGGCGATTTGAGGGTCGGGCTCTAACGGGATTGCTTCGATTCCTCCTAGTTCCTTCAGTATCCTGTTGGTTATGCCGATATTCTTGGATATTCCGCCGGTAATCGTAAAGTCCTTCTCTACACCAATGCGTTTCAGGAGTCCAACCACCCTGTGCGCCATGGCTGAACAGTATGCGGCAAGCACCATGTTCTTGGTCCAACCACTGCGAAGCAATCCTATTGCCTCGGATTTGGCGAATATTACACAGGTGCTGCTGACTGGCGGTGGTTCTTCGGTGATATCCAAGGACATCTCACCGACATCTATGATGGGAATTTGCAATAGCTCGGCCATGACCTCCATGCCTCGTCCTGTGCCCGCGGCGCACTTATCATTCATCAAGAATTGCGTGACCTTACCTCGTTCATCGCAGTGAATTCCTTTCAAGTCTTGGCCGCCCATATCCAGAATGGTTCTTATGGATGGCCCTCCCATGTAGTTCGCTCCCCTTGCGTGGCATGCGATTTCAGTTATCGCTTTCTTGGCCATGGGAATGTTGACTCTGCCGTAGCCGGTTCCCACCATGAACGGTAGATCATCTTGTTTGATGTCTGTGTCACCCAGTGCTTTGACCAGCGCGTTCTGCGCGCTGGCAGGGCTATTTGAACCAGTACGTGTGCTGCAATAGCTGTATATCTGGCTGTCTGCGAGAATTACTGCCTGTGAACTCACCGAACCAACATCAATTCCGGCAACAAGCGTGTCTGCTTTACGCCAGTCTATGTCGGGGTCTTTCCAAGTGTATTCAGTCCATCTGAAATACTCAGTTGTCATCTCTTTCCCTTTCTCCACTAGGCTGCTGCTGAGAGGGCGGCTCCCAGAGCGCTCACAAACTCGGGGTTCTCTGGAACCACCAACTCGACTCCCAGATGTTTTTTCATCACGTCGACAATAGCAGCGTTGTTGGCTACACCTCCAATAAGCGCTATATCGTTCTCTATGGGTATTCTCCGCACCATAGAGGATACTCGGGAGGCGATAGCATCATGGATAGCGTGGGCTATGTCGGCCTTCTCAATTTTGGAATGAATTAACGACACCACTTCGGACTCAGCGAAAACAGCGCAAGTGGCGTTTATGGGCGCGTCCTGCGTCGATTTGAATGAGAGTTCGATCATCTCAGGCACGTTTATCTCCAGCGCCCTGGCCATGCTTTCGACGAAGGCACCTGAACCGGCAGCACACTTGTCGTTCTTGGCAAAGTCCAATACCTTCCCTTGTGCGTCGCAGCTTATCCCTCGCGCTTCTTCGGCACCGATATCGATTACCGTCCTTACCGAGGAGTTGCTCCAGTTTACCCCTTTAGCATCAGCGGTTACCTCCGTTATACTGCTATCTGCAAAGGTTACGGTCTTCCTGCCAGCGCCTGTCGCCACGATTCGCTTTACGTCATCTCGCGGGATACCTGCCTCCTTGATCGCCTCATCAAGCGCCTTGTGAGCAGCTTCCAGGGGCTCAAAACCAGTCGGAATCAGGCTGCGCCCAAGCACCTTGCTGTCGCCAAGAATAACCACCTTAATCGACTGTGCTCCCATATCGATGCCTGCGGTACTCATATTGGTTTCACCTCACTGATACGCTTAGTTTCATACAGCCAACCTCAATCATAGCTCTGGCACGCTCACTGTTTGATGCCCCCCTGTTTCTCCAGGAGATCATGAATAGAGGCTATGTCAAATCCTCATCTAGCAAGGGTCGACACGCCTCTGCCTAGCAACCTTTACCAAAATAAATAAGATACAGCATCCTTGCTGGTCAGAAATACCTACTATTTAAGTTTAGCAATGGCGAAAGATGGTGTCAAGCTGCAGCTTCGGTCGGTATGACAAGAGCGAGCTTTCACGGTTGTAAGGCTCGCGATATTCCTTGACGCAACCTGTGGGTTGCCCTACAATACACGTTGATTCGACCGTGCCAGTAGAAATGACGTGCAGGTAACTTCGGAGCTAGCAAGTTTCAGTCCAGAACGCGGAACCCTGCTTACAGTCGGGGTTTTCGATGGTGTCCATCTGGGACATAAACAACTGCTAGACAGGCTCATTCAACAGGCAGCCAAAAGGAAGCTAATAAGCGGCGTTGTGACGTTTAGCCAGCACCCCAAGGTGGTGTTGTCGCCCAGAGCCAAACTGGCCCGCTTGACCACGTCGGAGCAGAGAACCAGCCTCTTGAAGAACATTGGTGTTGAACTCGTTGTTCCTCTTACCTTTACCACTGAATTCGCTACGCTAAGCGCTCGAGAGTTCATCACCCTTCTCCAGAGACATCTGCGAATGCAAGGCCTTGTGATTGGCCCTGATTTCGCTCTTGGTCGTGGAAGGGAGGGAGACGCTGCGTCTCTGGAGTCACTAGGGCATGAGTTAGGCTTCACCGTTGAGGTGGTTGAACCTCTGATACTGGAGGGTTCTCTGGTCAGCAGCACTGCCATAAGAGGGGCTTTAACTCGGGGAGATATGAAAACCACCGCCAAGTTATTGGGGCGGAATTTCAGACTGAGCGGGCCAGTAGTGGGGGGAATGGAGCGTGGCCATGTCCTTGGCTTCCCCACGGCAAACATAGATGTGGACCCGGACCAGGCTCTTCCGAGCGACGGTGTTTATGCCACGCTGACTTTCTTGGGAGATGAAGTTTACAAATCGGTGACCAATATTGGTGTCAGGCCAACGTTTGATGGTGGCAAGCGCACGATAGAGGTTTTCCTCATGGATTTTGACGAAGGTATCTACGGGCAGGGACTCTCTATCGAACTCATCGAGCACCTTCGTGGGGAGGCGAAGTTCGCCAACGCCAAGGAATTGTCAGAGCAGATTGCCAGAGACGTTAACCAAGCGAGATCGATATTGATCTAGGCTTCTACAGAGCGAGAGATGATGGATAAGAAGATTGAATATGTCCTGAGACGTGGCGTTGCCGAGATCATTGTAGAGGAGGAACTGGTGCGCCTGCTTGAGTCAGGCAAACGGCTGAGGCTTAAGATGGGCTTTGATCCTAGTCGCCCCGACATTCACTTGGGACATGTCGTTGGAATGAGAAAGCTACGGCAATTCCAGGATTTGGGACACCAGGTGGTGCTCATAGTTGGCGATTGGACAGCTCGAATCGGCGACCCCAGCGGAACATCGCAGACGCGACAAATGCTTTCGGCCGAGGAGGTCCGTGCTAACGCCGAGACCTACATGCAGCAGTTTTTCAAGGTAGTGGACAGGGAGAAAACGGAGCTTCTCTGGCAGAGTGAGTGGTTTGGCAAGTTCAGCCTGGCAGATGTCATCAGCCTCACCAGCAAGTTCACGGTGGCCCAACTGCTGGCGCGGGAGGATTTCAACAAGAGGTATGCCTCAGGCCGCCCTATCGCTATCACCGAGCTGCTGTATCCCCTGCTTCAAGCCTATGATTCGGTGATGATGGAGGCCGATGTCGAGTTCGGCGGCATTGACCAGAAATTCAATTGCCTGATGGGGAGAGAGCTGCAGCAGATAGTAGGGCAGACGCCGCAGCACGTTTTCTTGATGCCCCTGCTGATTGGCACTGATGGCCAGCAGAAGATGAGCAAGAGTTTGGACAACTACATCGCCATCGAAGATGCTCCCGAAGATATGTACGGCAAGGTGATGTCCATCCCCGACGGCTTGATGATGGACTACTTCGAGTTGCTTACGGATGTCCCCGATGAAGAACTCGCTGAGTTCCGGCAGCAGCTATCAGCCGAGTCAGTTAATCCTATGATACTCAAGAAGCGCCTCGCCAGGGAGATAGTGGCGCAATTCCATGGTTCAGGAGCTGCCGAGGAGGCAGAGTCTTATTTTGAGAGGGTGGTGCAAGGGAGAGAAGCGCCAGAGGAGATACCTGAGTGCCCGCTTTCCTTTCCCGCGTTGGAGGCTCGTACAGCTACCCAGTTGAGTGGGGGGGCTCTCGTCGATTTTGTTACCGTCTACGCTGTCGATGTTCTAGTCGCAACAGAAATGGCCCAAAGCCGCGGCGAAGCGAAACGTCTGATCCTACAGGGTGCTGTCGAAGTTGACGGGCAGAGAGTTACAGGCGATATGGTGAGCATAAAAGATGGCAGCATTATCAAAGTCGGCAAACGAAATTGGAAGAGAGTCGTCAACACTGACGCTAAGCGGTATTAGAGCTGAAGGCTCTAAGGCTCAAGCCTTCTCCGACTCTTTCTGGGACTCCTCGATCACCTTCTGCGCGGTGTGCTGAGGCACCTCTTCGTAGTGGCTGAACTCCATCGTATAGCTGCCGCGTCCCTGGGTGATCGATCTCAGGTCGATAGCATACCTGAGCATCTCAGCCTGCGGAACCTGAACATCGATAACGTTAATCCCATCACCTGGGGTCATGCCTTGTACCCTGGCTCGCTTTCCATTGAGATCACTCATGACATCGCCGGTAAAGCTGTCCGGCATGGTTATCCGCACATTCATTATGGGCTCAAGCAACACGGGATGTGCTTGCAACACTCCCTTTTTGACGGCGTGAGAAGCAGCTAGCTTGAATGCCATATCCGAGGAGTCGACAGAATGATAGCTGCCATCATATAGCGTTACCTTCAGGTCGGTTACAGGGTAGCCAGCCACTATCCCTTCATTCAGCGCCTCAGTGACGCCCTTCGCCACAGCAGGTAGGTAGTTCTTGGGGACTGCCCCCCCCACAACCTTTTGCCCAAACTCAGTACCAGTACCCGGTGGCAGTGGTTCGAGCGCTAGCAAGACATGCCCATATTGGCCGTGTCCGCCAGTCTGCTTCTTGTGTTTGTACTCCGCCTTGACCGAGGCTGTAATCGTCTCCTTGTAAGGTACCTTCGGCGTGTCGGTCCTCAAATCAACGCCGAACTTGCGCTTTATCTTCTCCACTGTCACGTCTAAGTGAGCCTCCCCCATTCCTGACAGGATAGTCTCCGCTGTAATAGCATCTTTGTGAACGGTGATAGTAGAGTCCTCTTCGCTCAACCTAGTAAGTGCTCCTCCCATCTTATCAAGGTCTGCCTTAGTCTTGGGATAGACAGCGACGCTCAGAGTGGGTGAGGAGAATTCAATAGGCTCGAAAGCCACAGGATGCTCTTTGCCGCAGAGCGTGTCGCCTGTGCCGGTATCTGCCAGTTTCGCAACCGCACCGATGTCTCCAGCAGTGATTTGAGGTACGGCTTCCTGAGTTTTGCCGCGTATTCTGTAGAGCTGCCCTATGCGCTCCGCACGTTCCTTATTGGCATTCCACACGCTGGAATCGCTGCTAAGGGTGCCGCTATAGACCCTGAGATAGGTGAGCTTCCCCACATAGGGGTCTGCAGTCGTCTTGAAGACCAAAGCGGCAAGGGGCGTTGTTTCATCCGGTTCCAGAGTCTCTTCCTGCTTGGTTTCGGGGTTTCGGG
>QIGA01000240.1 GCA_003229915.1 Chloroflexota bacterium | reverse complement strand
CTGCTCGCCGACCCTGAGCTGCCCCAAAAGGCGCTCGAAGGGAGACCGGAGGACATCACGCCCTGTATTTATTGTAATGAGGCCTGTGCCGGCAATCTCTCTCATATGTGGCGCATAGGTTGCGTAGTGAATCCGGCCCTGGGAAAAGAGAGAGAGTATGAAATCGAACCAGCAAAGCAGGCCAAGCGGGTGGTGATTGTCGGCGGCGGCCCAGCGGGCATGGAGGCCGCAAGGATCGCCTCGCTTAGAGGCCATGATGTGACCCTCTACGAGAAAGGGGGAACCCTGGGGGGCCAACTGGTGCCGGCCTCGGTGCCTCAATTCAAACAGCCCCTCAAAAGCCTGTCAGAATACCTCAAGAATCAAATCGACAAGCTGGGAGTGAAAGTCGAGCTCGGAAAAGAGGCTACGCCAGCATCGATCAAAGAGCTGAAGCCGGACGTGGTGATTCTGGCGACAGGCGCTACCCATCTTATTCCGGAGATCCCCGGGTCTCGGGGGGAGAATGTCGCCACGGCTTGCCAGATACTGCTCGGCGAAAAGAAGGCTGGCAACAAGGTTACCGTAGCAGGCGGTGGGGAGGTTGGGGCCGAACTCGCCTGGTTTCTGGCCGAGCAGGGAAAGAAAGTAACCATCGTTGAGATGACATACGGCGTGGCAAATGATATGAACCTGTTCAGCCGCTTTTATCTGTTGGATAAGCTGGCTGAGCTTGGCATTGAGACGCTGACCAATATGACAGTGGCAGAGATCACAGACAGGGGCGTTATCGCCACCGATATGAGCGGAAATAAGCAAGAAATAGACGCGGATACTGTAGTACTTGCCGTAGGATTCAGGCCCAACAATGGAATCGAGGAACAGTTGAGAGGCGAAATCGCGGAGGTGTACACTATTGGGGACTGTGTAGAGCTAGGCAAGATATGGGGGGCAATCCACAGCGGCTCGCGCCTCGCACGCCAGATCTGACAAATAGACACGGAAACGCTCCTGCAATGAGGGTAATCACATGCCCAAGACGATAGTGATCCCTGTGACCCTGGACACCAAGGGTGAGGAGACTAAATACGTCAAGGATGAGATAGAGAGGAAGGGGCATAACACCATAGTCATAGATGTAGGCGTTTTGGGCAAACCTCAGATGAACGCTGATATCACCCGAGAAGAAGTAGCGCAAGCCGGTGGCAAGAGCCTCAGCGAACTGGTTGATGCGGCAGAGAAAGGCGCTGATAGAACAGAGGCGACGAACGTAATGATAAAAGGATTGCAGAAGATTGTCAGAGAGCTGCACTCCACAGGCAAGCTGGACGGCATAATATCTCTCGGAGGATCGACAGGAACCGCCATCGGAACACAGGCGATGAGTGTATTGCCCATCGGCGTGCCCAAGCTCATGGTCAGCACATGGTTTGAGCTCCAATTCGTTGGCGCAAAAGACATAGCCATAATGCAGACTCCGGCAGACATAATGGGGCTCAACTCGGTGATGCGACAAACGCTGGCCAGCGCGGCGGGGGCCATTGTGGGCATGGCGGAGGCGGAGGTGGGAGATCAGGTCAAGCCCCTGGTGGGGATAACCGCCCTCGGAGTCACCACCGCTGCGGTCATGAAGATCAAGTCCCTTCTGGAGGAAAAGGGTTATGAGCCCATAGTGTTTCACTCGAAAACGCAAGTGCTGGACGAGCTTATGGAAGAAGGCAGAATCGGCAGCATCATAGACCTGACAACCTTCGAGGTGATGGTCCCCCTGTCGTTCCACCTGCCAGAGTCACTGGCAGCAGACAGGCTCAGGCTTGCAGGGGAAAAGGGCCTCCCCCAGATAATCGTCCCCGGCGGCCTCGACATGTTCATCTTCCCCGGAACTAAGGAGACCGTTCCCCAGGAATACAAAGATAGACCAATACATGTTCACGGCCCCGACAGGGTGCTGGCGAGAACGACCAAGGAGGAAGTCGGGAAAGCCGCTAAAATCCTGGCTGAAAGAGCCAACAGGGCGGCTGGCCCCGTCGCCATAGTCATCCCGACGCGGGGGTTTTCGTCGGTGGATGCCGAGGGCCAGCACTTCTACGACCCTGATGCTGATGGAGCGTTCGCCCAGGTAATCAAAGACACAGTGAAGGAAAGCATCGATATTGTGGAGGTTGACGCTCATATCAACGATGATGAGTTCGCGAAAAGGGTGGTGGAGACCTTCGGCAAGGTGATCGGAAAGGGAGGCATCTAGGATGGGAAGAGGATTCTCCAGGGAGGAGATCCTGGCAAGGCTCAGGAAAACCAGTGAGGAGGGAAAGCCGATCATCGCCGCTGGCAGCAGCGCGGGTATCATAGCCAAGTGCGCCGAGCTTGGAGGAGCCGATCTGATAATGGTCTATAGCTCAGGGAAGGCACGGATAAGGGGGCTCCAGACCACCCTGGTCGAGAATTCGAATGCGGTAACCCTGGAGATGTTCGAGGAAATAAACAATGTGGTGCAGGACACACCGATCATCGCTGGCATCGATGCCACCGAGCCTCCTCTCGGCAGGGACCTGTCCGAGCTGGTGAAAACGTTCGCCGATAGCGGATTCTCTGGTATAATCAACTTCCCCACATATGGCTTTTTTGCGGACGAAACCTGGCGTCAGAACAGAGAATCTGAGGGTATAGGGTTCTCTCGAGAGATTGAGCTGATCCGGGTTGCTCGAAATATGGGCATATTTACCATGGCCTACGTGTTCTTTCCGGAGGACGCACGGGCGATGGCCGAGGCAGGAGTGGACTGCATGGTTCCCCATGCGGGAGGCACTGCTGGGGGGCTTGTTGGTTTTGACACGCTTGCGGCACCTCTTGAGGATGCCGCTGCTGCCGTGCAGAAGATAATTGATGCCACCAAGGGCGTGAACCCCGATATCATCTGCCTTGCTCACGGCGGGCCAATTGCAACCCCTGAGGATACCGGGTATCTCTATGACCATACCGAGGCAGTGGGCTTCGTCGGAGCCTCAAGCATCGAAAGGATACCCGTCGAAAAAGCGGTTACCGAAGTTGTGAGGTCGTTCAAAGGCTTTCAACTGAAGAAGCGTTGAAGCTCTCCACCGTCTCCCACCTCGACGGCAAGCGCTCTTCGAGAGCAACAACAAAGGCTTCACGAGTAGAACAGGGCGATGGTGTCGCCCCAGGAGCCCGTCTGAGAATTACGGGTAGGTTCAAACTGTACCTAGAGCAGATGCTCCGGGATATCCCTGTTTTGCTGAGTTTGCGGACACTCTCCCGGAATAGTATCGGACGCGTATGAACAGGGAAGGAGAAAGAGATGGCCGAATATGGCAATGCCCACACGCTCCTGGCTGAGAGGCACGGCTTCGGCAAGTCTCAGCCGTACCTTCGCGTGCTGCGGTTCCTCCTGACGCCGACGCAGGCTGAGATGGTAGCCCTATTGCCAGGCTCCCCCGAAGAAGTGGCCCAAAGAAGCGGCCTGGAGCTGGCCACAGTGAAGGAAACCCTCGAAGAGCTGCATCGAAAGGGTGTGGTCGTTCCCAAGGACTACAAGACCCCTGACTACTATATGTTCTGCAAATACGCCGAACGGCTATGGGAAGTGACCGAGTCCTTGGTGGGCCTGGATATATACACCGAGGAGGAGATGAAAGAGCTCTTCCATTTGTGGGAAGACTGGAAGAAAACGGACTACGCCGACATGACCGCCGAACGGTGGCGCAACCTCGCAGCAATGGGCATCAATGGCCTGAGGATTGTACCAGCATATCAGGCCATACTGGATAGCCCTGAGATCATGCCCCAGGAAGACCCAAGAGAGATCGTGAGGGTCCAGCCCTTGATCACGGTCGTCTCATGCTCGTGCCGCAAACACAAGAAGGTAATAGGCAATCCCTGCCGCAAATCAGACTCCGATGCCAATTGCTTGCAGTTCGCCAAATCGGCTGAGTACTCCCTGAGCAGAGGGCACGGGCGGCGTATATCGGTGGATGAAGCCATGGCCATCATTGACAGGAATGAAGACGAGGGATTGGTACATCAATGGATGAACCACTCCAAAATCGAAGCGGCTCAACCCTATGCGTTGTGTAGCTGCTGCCGATGCTGTTGCACCATCTGGCACGCTGCTGACATACGTCAGGTGCCGAACGACCAGGTCTTCGCCAAGAGTCGTTACGAGGCTCGCGTTGACCCAGGGCTGTGCAACGGGTGCCAGGATTGCATAGACCGGTGCCAGTTTGACGCCATTGAGATGCGGAAGACAGAGGGCTCCAAGCGGTTGGAGGCCATGGTCGACCCCGGGAAATGCTGGGGCTGTGGGGTGTGCACCCTGGTCTGTGAGCCTGAAGCCCTGAGAATGCACCTGGTAAGACCGCCAGAACATATTCCTGCGTGACAGCGACCAACGTCTTGAGCCTCCTCCGGAGTATCGGATTGAAATTGGGGGAGGCAGCGGTCTCTAAGGGTCAGGGAACGCCAGAATGGAGAAGGCGAGCGGGAAGGAGTAGATAGTACATATGTTGAACAAGGTGTTGAGCAGCTTCGATGAGGCGATCGCTGATATCACCGATGGCGACTCCATCGCCATGGAGTGCTGGGGGGTCCCCGGCACCGCTCAGAACCTGATCGCAGCGGTCAAGAGAAAAGGCGTGAAAGACCTCACAGTCATCAGCCACAACTTCTTCCCTATGCCCGTCTTCAGCGAGGAGGAAGCTATTACGCCCACTGCCCTGCTTCCCCAGTTGAAGAAGCTGATAGCGGCTGTCGTGGGTGTGCGGCAACTGGGCGCGGGGGCATTTGTTAAGGAATACGTCGCAAGGGGATTGGAGGTAGAGCTCAGCACCCATGGGACGTTAGCTTCAAGACTGTATGCTGGCGCTGCTGGCCTCGGTGGTTTCTTCAACCCAGTCGGCGTGGGCACGATTCTGGCGGAAGGTAAGGAGACCAGGACTATCGCTGGCAAGGAATACTTGCTCGAAGAGCCGATAAGGCCCGACTACGCATTCATCAGAGGCTACAAGGCGGACAAACTGGGCAATCTCGTATATCGTGGAACATACAGGACTGACCAGCCGGCGATGGCGATGGCGGCCAGGGTTACCATCGCCGAGGTGGATGAGATAGTAGAGGTGGGAGGAATCGACCCCGAGCATGTAGTCACCCCGGGGGTATTCATTGACCGCATCGTGCAAATACCTGAGGATGGTTTGGGCACTGAGCGCAAAAGAAGGGACATGATCAACAAATTCGGAGGCATTGACATCGCCCGCAAGATGCTATTCAAGGGCGAGTGCATCGACGAAAGCCCTGATCTGGCGCAGGCTGAGGGGAGAAAGACGAGACTTGACAGGGACGTCATCGCGATGAGAGCGGCGAAGGAACTGAAGGATAGCGACTACGCCAATCTCGGCATAGGCATACCGAATCTCTGTGCCCTTCATATACCCGAGGGCATAATTTTCCAGTCAGAGAACGGCGCTCTGGGCTATGGGCCCTTGGTGTTGGAGGATGAGATAGAGAAGGCAGAGTTTCACTACGTGGATGCGGGAGCAAGGTTCTTCACCCCCGTGCCCGGCATGGCTGTTTTCGATCTCCTCACCTCTTTCGCCATGATAAGAGGCGGCCGTCTGGTGACCATTCTCGGAGGGCTCCAGGTTTCGGAGAAGGGTGACCTGGCGAATTGGAACGCCACGGGGGATGCCCTCACCGGCACCATAGGCGGCGGAATGGATCTGGCCGTAGGCGCAAAAAGGGTTATCATAACCATGGAGCATACCAATAAGGAAGGGAAGCCCAAAATAGTGAAGGAGTGCTCCTACCCCCTCACCGCCAGGGAGTGTGTGGACCTGGTCGTAACCGACCTGGCCGTGATCGAGGTTACACCGGAGGGGCTCGTGCTAAAGGAGGTAGCCCCAGGCTGGACGGCTGACGAGGTGCAGGCGTTAACCGAGCCCAAGCTTATCATCACCCCAGACTTGAAGGAGATCGAGCTGTGATAGATATACTTCCACGTCGTTGCGAGGAGCGGCCGCGACAAAGCAATCTCAGCGGATTTCATGTCCGGAGGTCAGCGCCACGGAACACATCATGGCCTTGAAAGACTGTAGCGTTGCCACAGAAGTGGCAACGAATATTCCGTCGTGACGGAGTCACGACGCTACCGAGGGTTCTAATAGGCGCTGACATAGAAGAACGGGTTGGCGGGTTGCGTTTCACCCCGCCCACCATATCAGTGCTGAACCATGGCAGGGCAAATAGCGTCAGACTAGAAACTCATACGGTATGATGTAAGTAGAGGCACTAAGGGGGTTGTTGATGACAGCAGGTAAAGGTTCCTCGGACCTGGAGAAAGAGGTTCTCAATGCTGGTCTATGCACCAGTTGTGGCGCTTGTGTGAACATCTGTCCTTACATCAAGGTAGTTAAGGATCGCGTGGCCGTGATCGAGCCCTGTGGCATCGCTGAAGGGCAATGCTATGACTTCTGCCCTCGAACCCCCACCGATGTTGCCGCCCTGGATCGGATCATATTTGGCGAGGAACGCTCCGATTCCTCCCTCGGGTCGTATCTCTCCATTGAGATGGCGCAGGCAAGGGATAGCGACATCCGCAGCCGTGCTCAGTATGGAGGAGTCGTTTCCGCCCTCATGACATATGCCCTGAGCACAGGAGAGATAGGCTCTGCGGTACTTACAAAGCCCTTCGACACGGGGCTTATGCCCACTTCAGCGCTGGTGGAAGAAAGCTCACAGGTGCTCGAATGCGCCGGCTCGAACTATGTCCCTTCCGCCACTCTGGCAGAGCTGAATAAAGCGACAAAGCAGCCTCGGGGTGCCATCGGCGTGGTGGGCATCCCGTGTCAGATTCTGGCCCTGAGGAAGATGCAGGCATCCCAACACCAAACCGGAGCCAAAGAGGTGAAGCTCGCCATCGGGCTTTTCTGCACTTGGGCGCTGTCCTACAAGGGTTTCTCCGAGTTCCTCAGGAGGAAGGTCGACCCATCATCTGTCAAGCGAATCGATATTCCCCCTCCGCCGGCCAACACCCTGGTGGTGCATACCAAAGAAGGCACCATAGAATTCCCCTTGGATGAAATACGAGGGTCGATCAAGCCAGCCTGCAATGTCTGCTTCGACATGACCTCAGAATTGGCTGACATCTCGGTAGGTATGGTGGAGGGAATGGAGGACTGGAACACCTTGATGGTTAGAACCGCGGTGGGGGAGCAGCTCATTGCAAAGGCAAAGGCAGATGGAATAGTTGAAACCAGGCCTCTGGATGAGGCAAGACTGGCCCACCTGCGCGAGGCAGCTTTGACCAAGAAAAGAAGGGCTATAAGTGAGCTCGTGAAGCGGACGGGCAATGAAACAGATCTCCTATACTTGCGCCTGAGCGATGCTGACAGGAGAAATTTCCTTTAGGAGTTCGATATGTCAACACTAATCACAGGCCAGCCTGGCAAAAGCGTGCTTATGATGGGCAACGAAGCCATCGCCCGAGGAGCTATCGAAGCCGGTGTTGACTTCTGCGCCTCCTACCCTGGCACCCCTTCCACGGAGATTACGGAATCCCTGGCCCGTGTGGCGAAACACTTCGGTCTGTATGTCGAGTGGTCCACCAACGAGATAGTGTCCCTGGAAGCAGCAACAGCGGCTTCCTTCGCCGGGCTAAGGGCCATAGTGGCCATGAAACAGAACGGCGTCAACGTATGCTCGGATTTCCTGATGACGGTCAATCTGAGTGGCACCAAGGGAGGCCTTGTCCTTGTCGCCGCCGACGACCCCTCGGCGATATCCAGCTCTAACGAACAGGATAGCCGAAACTTCGCCAAGTTTGCCGACCTGCCCCTTGTGGAACCAGCAACCTTCCAAGAGGCCAAGGATATGACCAAGTGGGCCTTCGAGCTGTCGGAAAAGCTCGGCCTGCCCTGCGTGATCAGGAGCGTCACCAGGCTATCCCACAGCAGGGGCAATGTTAAGCTCGGAGAGATCCCACACAAGAGCAGATCAGCTCGTTTCGAAGGAGTCTACATCGCGGGTGCTTTCGTTTCAATGCAACACTCAGCGCTGCATCAGAAAATGGAACAGGCCCGAGAGGAGTTCGAGAAATCCGAGTTCAACTGGTACACCGGCCCGGAGGAGGCAAAGTTCATCATAGTCACCAGTGGCACCGGATGGTTCTACTCGCGGGAAGCGGTTGCGGCATTGAGACTCGATCGAGAGGTTGGAATTCTGAAAATCGGCACGACGTGGCCTCTCCCCGAGAGATTCATCGCTGACCACCTGAAGCAGGCCACCGAGATACTTGTTGTTGAGGAGACAGACCCCTTCCTCGAGCAAAACATAAAGATTCTCCTGGCGGAGCAGATGAAGACGCTGGGGCCAACCGACGTCTACGGAGCGAAGTCAGGGCATCTCCCAGGATTTGGGGAAATGAATCAAGATAAGGTGGCTAAAGCCCTGGCCAGCATAAAGGGGCTGGAATACCGAACCAGGGATGAAGCATACGCGCAGAGGGCAAATGAGCTGGCGCTACCTAGCTTGCCCCCAAGGATGCCCACCTACTGCCCCGGTTGCCCCCATCGAGCTTCCCTGTGGGCAGTGAAGGCCGC
>QIGA01000050.1 GCA_003229915.1 Chloroflexota bacterium | reverse complement strand
GCGCAAACTGGCGTTAGCGGGATTCCTCTTGTTGGCGTTCTCCCTGGCATTGGCTGGGTGCGCTACGGAACAAGCCCCTACCCCCACCTTGACACCCACACCAACGCCAAGCCCATCACCAGCGGCGACATCAGTGCTCACTCCTACACCAACCCCTGGAGCAATATCCACACCGACGCCAACATCACCCGCTGAGGCTAATGTGAGCATCCCCGGCTTCGCATTTGTGCCGCAAACATTGCGAGTGCCTGTAGGGACCAGAGTTACGTGGACTAACGACCATTCAGTTGCTCACACTGTGAGCAGCCGTGATGACCTGTTTGATACCGACACTTTCTCCAGTGGTGCTACCTTCAGCTACACTTTCAACGAGAGTGGGACTTTCGAGTACTACTGCAGAATTCATCCTTTCATGACTGCGGAGATCATTGTGGAATGAATCTCCCTACAGCAAGCTATGTGGAGATTCATTTACTACCCCATCCCTCATTTACCAGTCTTCGGTAGTATTTCATGCCAGCCGATGTCGGTTTGTATGCGTGAACCGTTAGCTTGCCCCCAGGTTGTCGCTCCAGCAATCCCGCTGACAGCAGTGCCCGCAATGCGACCTCTTTCAAGTACCCTGAGACAAGAAGATGATGATCAGGCACCGGTTCATTACTCACTTCGTATTCCTTACAGATGGCATGCAGGAGTGTGACCGGCTCCTTCTCAAGCGTTGCTAGCACCTGCTGCACCGCCTCTGTCTGCTTCAACTTCTCAATGAGATCTTCGTACGCTCCCATATTCTCCCAACAATATCCTTGTGCGATCTTAGGCGATCCGCCAACACACATCATACCCCACTGACGTTAGTCATTCAACGCGCAGCAATCCCCGCCGAAGATAGAGCTCTCGACACAGGTCAAGTATGATGCCTCGCGCTATTGGCATGCTAGCTCTTCACAGGCACCAGATGCTGTAATGTCATCATAAACGTACAGCCAGGCCAGAGCTGGTAGCAACAATGAGATTAGCCAATGGCTCTACTTGCAGAGCCTTCTGGCTATCTCAGCTACTTGGGAAGGTGGGAACCGCTGGAGATGGTACAGAGGTACACTAGTCAGTCACGTTTGAAGACAGCAGGCGGCGCTACAAAGCACCGTTGTCAGAACCATGTAGTCAGAATCCGACGCTATTGGGTGGCTCCGGCAGCATATGTGAGGCTACCTGATAGGCGCTCCCCTGATGAAAGCGGGCACCGATGTCAAGGGCCAAAGTCGTTTGGCAGCCAAGCCGAGTCCGATAGAGAAACCGCTAAGGAGCCCGGTTACCGTGGCAAGCTGAAGAAAACTGATATCAAAGCTACGAAGCCAGTACCCGCTGGAATAACTGCCCCAGCCGATATAACTTTCACCGACGGGTAAATAGTACATGCCCAGGGCGGCCAGGCCTGCAGCCACTGTTCCAGTTCCAAGCCAACCGATACCTAGGATACCCCCGAGGGCTGCCAGCCACAGTCGCCTGTTCTGACCTCGAGATAGGCCGTGTCCCACCAGCAAACCTCCGAAAGCTGCCGAAAACAGAACCAGGAGACTCACTAGAGGGGCTACAGTCCAATACCACCTGTGATTTTCCACAAATTGAAATGAAGCAGCGAGAAGTATACCAACCAGAGCCAAGGAGGCTCCCAAAAGCAGCAACTTCTGCCTATTCATTGTCAGAGCATGCAGCTTCCGTGTCATTCTCAAGAACATTGTCTCTTAGTCCAGGCGCGTTGGCAAGTTACCATTCTTACCTTTTCCTCCCTATTCTGCGGGTTGGAACCGAAAATACGGGAGGATTCGGGCAGATGGGAGTCCCCAGAGATGGCGCAGAGGTGGGCTCGGTCGGTATTCTTGGCGCTGAGGCGATACTGCCACCTTCTAGCCTATCTGGGAATTATGGGTAGGCTGGAGCATCTGCTCTAGGCTACCCATATTTTACTGAGTTTTTGGACACCCTGCTAGAGCAATGTCCTGACAACCATAGTTCCACAATTCCTACATATTGCCTCAATGGTCGTGTGTTCATCCAGGAAGGTTGTTCTCGGCTGGATGAGAGGAACCATCCTGGTGCAGTTACGACAATACGCCTGGATGCTGTCCCAGAAACCTTCGTCAAACTCAGCACGTTTTTCCTCTGCCCCTAAGCTTCCCTTCAGCCGCCGCACTCTCTCATGCAACGCTAACCCTGCTAACATTTCATTCTGTGTATCTTTTATTCTCGCAATATCTGGCACAATCTCTTCAATCCGCCGTGAGTTCTCCTCCAATAGACGAACCACACTCTCCAAGAGAGTCCTTATCTCTTGCGTAACCTCAGTCGCTTGCTTCGACGTTTCCATGACATCATCCCCTCTCTTAAGCGTATAGTACCACGACGTGTCAAGGACGCAACCGAGCCACCGGATGCATTCATAGTAGTAGGTGATGCATCCGAGAATAGTTCTTTAGCCCCGAGGGTAGCTCGGAGCGTGGGAAGGCTTTGTTTTTCGCCCCTTTTTGCAGAAGAAAGTGCGCGGGCTCTTTCCTTCTCCAGTCCCTTTCCCAGCGTTACTCTCGGTTTCCTTAAAGGAGGCCCCAAATGAGAAGTGTTAAGCAACCAAACCCCTCACGTGTAGCCCCACGTCTATTGCTGGTGGAGACGGGGGAGAGTCGAACTCCCCGTCCAGAAGAATCCCATCCAGAGTATCTACAAGCTTAGTCAGCCGTTTGTTCTCGCTCGACCGTTCTCCGCCGACCGATTACGATCGAGCCAGCCGATGTATCTTGGGCGATCCCTACCGGCGTCGGAATCGCTGCACCTCGACTTTTCGGCGCCCATTTCTCACCCTTCGAGGAGAGGTTGAGGTGGACGTAGCTGCCTGTGTTTAGGCAGCTAAGGCGTACTCACGTTCGCCAGTTACTTTTTTGCCACCTGATTTACGAGGGTGATGGCACCTCGGCCTGCAACTCTGGAATCAAACCCCCCTGTCGAACCTCACGTCCCCAAGATACTTCAATCGTAGAATACAAAAGGCAAAGTGTAAAATCCCACATTCCCAATCCTAAACTGTAAACAATTTCAAGTTCTGCAAATTCAAATACTAAATCTGTTTATAATTTCGAGTTTAGCGCTTAGGATTTCCGCTCTGAGTGCGCTGGCTCAACGCGCGCTGTATCTCGCGCTGGGCATCGCGCTGAGCCATCGCCTCACGCTTATCGTATGCTTTCTTGCCCCTGGCGACCCCCAGCTCCACCTTGGCTATTCCATTCTTAAGGTACAATCTCAGGGGCACTATAGTAAGCCCCTTCCTCATCACTGCACCGCTGAACTCCGCTATCTCCTTGCGATGCAGAAGCAATTTCCGCGGCCTTTTCGGCTCGTGATTATATCTACTGCCCGCCTGATACTGGGCGATGTGAGCACCCAGCAACCACAACTCGCCATTTTCCGCACTAGCGTAGGCGTCACGCAGATTAACCCTGCCAGCCCGGATCGATTTAATCTCAGTGCCGGTCAGGACCAGCCCCGCCTCTGCAGTGTCCTCAATATGGTAGTCGTGGTACGCCTTGCGGTTGACCGTGATTGTTTTCAGGGACATATTTTAGTATACCACATCATAGGTATTATGTCAAGTTCAACGCAAGGCCGACAAACGATCAGCTTTGAAGGCAACCACTGGCACCCACAGGATGGCTAAAGCACTTCGCCCCGCCGTCGGTGCTGACCGTCATCTCCCCTCCCAGATCGAAGGTGCCGGCCTCAATATCCTCCTTCTCATTAGCTTCAAGCTAGCCTTAACTAGAATAACAGCGCACACGGGAAACTGTCAATTTGGATTGCCAGTCCGAGCAAAAGCTGCTAATATCAGCTTGTCTATTGCGAAAGGGGAAGTCTATGGGAAGAACGGTCAAAATTGCCGCGCTTTTGCTAGTAGTAGTGCTTGTTGTTGTCTATTTGCAGGGCGGCCTCAACACATCGCGGTTCGATACATCCCCTTCTGAACCAGAATTCGACCTCGTTGAAGAAGCATGGCAGGTAATTCTCGATGATTATGTGGACAGCGATGAGATCGACCTGGACAAGTTGAGCAAGGGGGCAATACAGGGCATGATCGAGTCCCTGGATGACCCGTATTCCGCCTATCTCGATGCCAGGCATTATGAGCTGAGTCAGTACAGCCTGGAAGGATCGTTTGGAGGAATAGGGATCGAGCTCACTATCGACAGGGAGGGGCAGCTAACGGTAATTGCTCCTATCATCGGCACTCCGGCGCAGAAGGCGGGCATAAAGCCGGGGGACAAAATCCTGGGGGTCGACGGCGAAACAACAGAAGGCAGTAGCATGATCGAAGCCGTGCTCATGATAAGGGGAGAGCCCGGCACCCAGGTTAAGCTCAGCATATTGCACGAGGGGGAAGATGTTCCGGCAGACTTCGTGATAACACGTGCTGAGATAGATATAGACACCGTTCTAGCGAAGATGCTTCCCGACAACATCGCCCATATCGAGGTCACCCATTTCTCGAGCCGAACCGGGTCAGAGATGGTCTCAGCGCTCGAGGACATGGCCATCGACGGTGTGAGCGGCATTATTCTCGACTTTCGTGACAACCCGGGCGGTATTCTCAGATCAGCAGTAGCCGTAGCCAGCCAGTTCCTCGACGAAGGTGTTGTCGCCTATGTGATAGATGGGGAGGGAAATGAAATAGCGCTGGAAGTGGAGGAGGGAGGTCTGGTACCCGACCTGCCACTGGCTGTCCTGGTTAACAGCAACAGCGCCAGTGCCAGTGAAGTGGTGGCAGGCGCTCTCCAGGACCACGGCCGGGGGCCGATCATCGGCACCAAGACCCTGGGAAAGGGGACGATCAATCGTTTTCGCCAGTTGAGCGACGGTTCCGCCATCTACGTTACCATTGCCCGCTGGTTCACCCCGAACAGGCAGCAAATAGAGGGGCGAGGTATTCTGCCAGATGAAATTATCGAGATAACGGAAGATGATGTCAAGCAAGGCTTTGATCCTCAGCTTGAGCGAGCTATTGAGTATATCAAGGGTCAGCTATAAATAACCACAGCGGGCAGGTGATGGTCGCGGCGAGCGGTGGAGTTGGTAGAACAGCATCTTTTCCAGGGGCACAAATCAATGATACAGCCCCCTACCAAGGGTACTGTTGCTTTTCCTCGATTATCATAGTATATTAGTTGCGGAGGCAAAACTCGTGGGGGAGGTAAGATCTCATGCTTGAGCAATTCCGGGACATAATGATAATCATCTCCGCCTTTATAGTAATTGGAGCTGCCCTTTTATTCTCCATTCTGACAATCGTAATTTTCCGCAAGGTATCCCCCACCTTGGATGCGGCACGGGTTTTCCTTACCGATCTCAAGAGTGTCTCATCTCTCGTAACTGGGAAAGTGGTCAAGCCGATCACGAAGGGTGCCATTTTCGCTGCGGGGATGCGAAAGGCCATATCCACCCTATCCAAACGCTCTCATAGAAAGGAGAAAAGCCATGACAACGGAAAATGATGGCCCGAACTTCTTCACCGGACTGCTCCTGGGCGGTATAATAGGTGCCGTTTTGGGCTTGCTGTTCGCACCACAGCCCGGAGAGAAGACCCGCGAGCAGCTGCGGGGCAAAGTAGACGGGCTCGCTTCCTTAGGCAAGTCCGCCTGGGAGGAAGGGAAAGAGGCCGCGACACAGAAGGGCGAGGAGCTTAAAGCGAAGTTCGATCAAGCAAGACACAAGGCTTGATTAGTCTTCAGTGGCGTGAATTCTCTACGATGACACTACGCTCTTAGGATAAGAACCAAGGATCTTTAGGAAGCTAGTTTTCTTTCGAAGGTCTTGCAAAGCCTGATTGCAAATGTCATCCTCCGTATGCCCTTCCAAATCGACATAGAAAACATACTCCCACGGTTTATCCTTGCTTGGTCTTGATTCCAGCTTGGTCAGATTTATGCCCCTGGTGGCGAAAGCGCCGAGACAATCATACAAAGCGCCGGGGGCGTTTCTCGTGGCGAAAACAAGCGAGGTCTTGTTCTCATCGGCGCAGTTGGCCTTAGCTTTGGATACCACAAAGAATTTGGTATAGTTATCCGGGATGGTTTGGATGTCCTCGGCCAGTATTTGCATCTGATAGATTTCTGATACCCGCTTGCTTGCCACCGCAGCACAGTTCGCCAGAGCCTTTTCCCTAATCAGCTTCGCACTGCCTGCGGTATCATAGGTAGGCACGATTTCAACGTTGAGCTTCCTCAGGAATTCCTCACATTGAGCGAGGGCCTGGGGATGAGAGTAAACCGTTTTTATGCTGGCCAGGCTTTCGCCCGAAGGGGCCAAGAGACAATGGTTTACCTCAAGAGCGATTTCGCCGTAGATATTGAGGTCATACCTTAATAAGAGATCGTAGGTCTCTTTGATACTTCCTGCCTGCGAGTTCTCGACAGGAACAACGCCGAAATCAGCCGCGCCCTGGGCCGCTGCCTCAAAAACATCGCGCAAAGCGCGACAGGGCAAAAGCTCAACACCGCCGAAGAACCTTAGTACAGCGTCCTCGCTGAAGGCCCCTTTCTCCCCTTGAAACGCGACCTTGGGCATTTATCCTCTCAAAGCAAGCGGCGGCAGCAATCTATTGCCTTCCTACCAACATTTCCCGCATTGCTTCTTCGTGCTCAGCACTTGTAATTGCCACCACGTCATCCTCAGCTTCGAGAACGGTATCATCCGTTGGGATGAAGGGCCCTTTCTCCTTGCCAACCACCAGCAAAACGGCACTTCCCTTAGGCATGCGGAAGTCACCAATCCTCTTGCCCACTACCCCTGAACCAGTGGGGATCTTGACCTCGACGATCTCGAGCGTACCGCTCTTCAATTTGAGCAAAGGGATCAAGTGATGTGAAGGGAGTTCCTGCTCGATATGTGCCAAGATAAGGTTAGTGCTGCTCACAGTTGCATCGATGCCCAGCATACTGAAAATGGTCTCGTTCCCGGGGTTCGTAATACGGGCAAGGGTACGCGGAACATTAAACCTGTGCTTAGCCACCTGGCATGCCACCAGATTATCCTCGTCGCCGTCGGTTACAGCAACCATCATATCTGCCCTGCCGGTGCCAACCGAATCCAGCGTGGCTGCCTCACAGCCATCACCGCGGTGAACAATGCCTCCCAATTCCTCGGTGAGCCTTTCGCATCTAGCGGCGTCCTGCTCCAGAATCAAGACCTCATGTCCCTCATTGAGCAATATCTTTGAGAGATGATAACCGACCTCGCCACCACCAACAACTATGATGTACATTCTCCCTAACCCTCTACTCTGTCCTTCAGAAGTTCCGCCACTACCTTGGTGGGGCTAACTGTATCCAACCCCAGATTCCGATACATCTCCTCGCGGATTGGGTCATAGATACGGGAAACCACTTTGGGCACGTGGTAGATGTGCTTCGCGATCTGACAGGCCATCACATTGCGGTTGTCCCCCTGTGTTGTGGATACAAAAACATCCGCATCCTCGATGCCCGCCTTCTTGAGCAACTCATCTTCCAGTCCATTGCCGACCATCGCCACACCGTTGAATGTCGATGGTAGTTTCCTGAAGCTATAGGGCTCAACATCCAGGATAGTGACACTGTGCCCGCCAGCATCCAACATTCCCGCCAGTTGGGCGCCAACACGACTGCAACCCATTATAATTACTTTCATGATAAATCAGCCTGCGTCCCCGGTGATTGGCTCTCGGCAAATCAACACCCAGCATGGGGCGTTTCTAAGCACATAAGGTATCATATCCCCCATAGTGAATTCCCCGAATTTCTTCTCGTAATCAACCCCGATCGTTATCAGATCAACACCGCGCTCAATCGCCTCATCGACAATTGCTGGACCTATTTCCCTTGATTGCAACAGGTCAGTCTCGACATTGCAGTCTTGCTCCTCAGCGATGGTCTCCGCCTGGTCAAGAACCTTCTCGGCCTTGTCGATCTCCGGCCTAACTTCAGCGTCTAAAGGCAAAGTGCGATCTACTTGGATCACATAGGTAACATAGATCTTGCCTCCACCCTTCTTAGCCAGTCGGCAAGATAGCCTTATCGCTTCCTCGTCAGCCCTGCACCCGCTAACAGGGATCAAAACATTTTTGGGTCGCATTTCCCTCCGTAGCTATAAACGAACTAACGCCCTGCAAAAGCGCCAGAGGGTTATTATAGTGCCTTTTGTAAAGTCATGCAAAAGAGCATGCCCTGCCAACACGTGCCGCCCTTGTCAAATGCTTCGCGGGAGTGCTAGAATGGGGTCAAACAAGCCTCAGAACGTCCCTGTAGCTCAGTAGGATAGAGCAACTGCCTTCTAAGCAGTGGGTCGTGCGTTCGAGTCGCACCAGGGACGCCATAGCTTCAAAGGGGACCACTGCTTCGTTTGAAACGACCCCCTAAAAGACGCCCGTAAGGAGGCCAAGGGGTTTGGCTATGAAACTACCGGACGCCATCATACAATACAAGAGCTGTGCCGAAGCGGAAGGACAGAGTGACCCTCTCTTACTAAAGTCCCTATCCTGTCCTAATGACTGGGTCCACCTCAGCAGCGAGAGGGTCAGAGTTAACGGAAGATCAAGATATGATCAACCTTAGCTACCAGGTCGCCGTTCTGATTGAGGTAG
>QIGA01000002.1 GCA_003229915.1 Chloroflexota bacterium | reverse complement strand
CTCCTGCCACCCCGGCTTCAGAAGAACTTCACGAGATGATTGCGAGGGGCGAACTGGACGCTGACATCGTCAACGCTGAATCCGAGCTGGGCGCTATGGGCATCTGCGTCGGAGCTGCCGCAACCGGATGTAGGACTTTTAGCTGTACTTGCTCTCAAGGGCTTGCTCTCATGCGTGAGATGTTGTGGGCAGCTTCAGGAATGGCTCTACCTACAGTCCTGGCTATAGATAGCCGAGAGATAGGGATTCCTCAAGGTCTTCTGAGCGACCACTCCGATTGCCTCTCGGAAAGGGATGCCAGCTTTCTCCAATTCATTTGCGAAGACGGCCAGGAGATCATAGACTCCATAATAATGGCCTACAGGATCAGCGAAAACGAGAAGGTGCTGCTGCCTTCCTTTGTGGTAACTGAGGGACACCGGGTAAGTCACAGCTTCGAGTCGGTGGACGTACCTGAGCAGGAGGAGGTTGATGAATTCCTGCCCAAATACCAGCCTAAGCACGTATTTGTTGACCCGGACTATCCCATGAGCCAGGGCACAGGTGTGATGCCACAGTATCCCAGCTTCAAGATGCAGCAGTATAGGGCGATGCAGGAAGCGAAGATCGTAATCAGAGAGGTCTGTAAAGAATTCGGTGAGCTTTTTGGCAGGCATTACGATCTGATAGAGGCATACAAGACAGATGATGCTGAGGCGATCGTGGTGGCGATGGGCACGGTAGTTGGTGTCCTTAGAGAGAAGGTGGATGAATACCGACAGCGGGGCATAAAACTTGGCCTGCTAAAGCTGAGGGTTTTCAGGCCATTCCCCGAGCAGGAAATCAGGCACTCCTTGTTCAATGCCAAGAAGGTACTTGTAATAGATCGAGCATGTTCCCCCGGAAGCGATTATGGTATTTCCTGCATTGAAGTACGATCAGCTCTTCAAAAGTCACAAGCAGCCATCTCCAATATCATAATCAGTGGGAAGGACATAAGCAGCCAGGATGTCGATGAGATGTTCGACAACTGGTTGAACAGAGATGATGAATTTGTGGAGTGGTACAAAGCGGACTTCGACCAGCGGGTAGCAACGCTGTCTGGCTACGATAACTACGAGAAGCTGCTGAGCGGACAGAATGTGGAGATGGAGTTAGTCGAGGAGGGCGAAAGCTGCCTGAGCAAGGGTGTGATGTCTTGTACCGGCTGCATAAGTCTCGGCGCGATCAGGACAGTTTTGAATGTCTTTGGCAAGAGAGCTGTGGTCGTTAATAACTCCGGCTGCCTTTCGGCAGTTGGCGCTTTCTACCCCCTGACTGCCTGGAGAATTCCCTTTTTCTTCTTCACCTATAGCCATGCCGGGGCTGCTGTCAGTGGGATGGAAGTCGCCATGAAGAGAAAAGAGATCGATGCTGATCTCATTTTAATAGCTGGCGACGGTGCGCTCTTCGATATCGGACTGCAAACTTTTTCCGCCGCTCTGGAAAGGGGACACCGAATAGTCTATATTTGTTACGATAATCAAGCCTACATGAATACCGGTGTTCAGAGTAGTGGTTCAACGCCATATGCCGCCAGGACCAAGACAACGTTAGATGGGAGAAAGGGGCGAGTCAAAAATATCGAACAGATTGTGGCTGCCCACGGGGATGTCTATATCGCAACTGCGTCCCCTGCGTATCCCGATGATTTGGTGAGAAAAGTCAGAAAGGCCAAGGAACTGAACAAACCCTCCTTTATTCACATAATCTGTCCATGTCCTCCCGGTTGGGAGCATGATCCCGCCCTGGGAATCGAGATCGCACGTCTGGCTGTTGAGACGGGAACCGTGGTGTTGTACGAATACGAAAATGGCCAGATAACCGTTAATAGGATGCCAAAGGCAAGAAAGCCGGTAGAAGAGTACCTCATGACGCAGGGGAGATTCTCGCATCTTACCAAGGCTCAGATAGCTGAAATCCAGGAAGAAGTGGACAGGAATTTCGCTCAACTGACGGAGAAGAACCTATCATAGAGGGCAAGATGATAGATGCAAAACCAGGTGATACCCTGGGAAGTATAGTGGACAGAGTCGCAGCCAGGTATCCAAAGCAGGAAGCTATGGTCTGCGGGGAAGAGCGAATAACGTACGAAACCCTGCTGGATAGAGTGGATTCAATGGCCAGCGCTCTGTTGAAAATGGGTGTAAGGAGGGGGGACAAGGTCGCGGTCTGGATGAGCAACATTCCCGAGTGGGTCTACACCCATTTTGCCTGTGTCAAAATAGGGGCTCCTGTCATCCCTCTTAACACGAGATACAAAGTTCACGAGCTGGAGTACATCCTCAGGCAGTCTGATTCCACCACGCTGTTCATGATGGACCGCTTCCTCAAGATAGACTTCATCCCCATGATCTATGAGGTCTGCCCGGAGTTGAAGGAGTGTAACCCAGGTGAACTGCGATGCGAGAAGCTGCCGCTTCTCAAGAGGGTTATCGTGGTTGGGGAACAAAGCTACCCAGGGATGCTTGATTACAAGGGTATGCTCGAATCCGGCAAGAACCATGCCGGCAGTGCTGAGCTAAGGAAATCTCAAGAAGCGGTTGTCCCCGAGGACGTTTACATCATTCCCTTTACCTCTGGTACGACCGGCTTCCCCAAGGGCGTGGTGACCACTCACCATCAGTACATTAGGGTTGTATCTGCCTTCGGTGGGAGGTTTCAGATGACGGAGAAAGATCGCATCCTGGTCGTTTCCCCCTTCTACCACAACATGGGAAATATGACAGGAATGACGCTGGGAGCATGCCATGGGGCCTGCATTCTGCCGATGGAGTCCTTCGACCCAGGCGAAGCCCTGAGATTGATCGACGAGGAGGTGGTCACTAATTTCACCGGTTCGCCAACTATGTACATCATGATGCTGGACCATCCTGATTTCCCCAAGCGTGATACTGGCGGCATAAAGAGCGCCATTATCGGTGGAGCCGATGTCTCCCCGGATTTGGTAAGAACCATCATTGAAAAGATGAGTATCAAGGATTTGATATCGGGCTATGGAATGACGGAGAACACTGGCATTAGCACTTTCACACGGCGTGGTGACCCACCGGAGCTAGTTGCCAACACCTGTGGGAAACTGATCTTTGATGATTGTGAACTGAAGATAGTAGACCCGGACACGGGGGCGGAAGTCCCCCCAGGCACTCAGGGGGAGATTCGCACTCGCGGCTGGTATGTTATGAAGGAGTACTATAAGCAGCCAGAGGAAACTGCGAAGGCCTTTGACAGCAACGGATGGTTCCATACCGGCGACCTGGGCATTATGGATGAGAACGGATACATAAAGATAACCGGCAGGCTCAAGGACATGTTCATTACCGGTGGAGTAAACGCATACCCTGCTGAGATAGAGAGCTTTCTCATGACGCATCCCAAGGTGGCCATGGTCGCAGTAGCCGGAGTGCCCGACAGGAGGATGGGCGAGGTAGCGATGGCCTTCATCAAGTTGAAGGAGGGCGAGACAGCTACTGCGGAGGAAATCATAGCCTATGCCAGAGAGAAGATGGCCAACTACAAGGCACCCAAGTATGTAAAGTTCGTGGATGATTTCCCCATGACGGCGACAGGCAAGATACAGAAGTTCGTCCTGAAGGATGCAGCCGTAGAGGGACTGGGGCTCGATAAGCAGTAATGGTTTCCGATTTTTTCCAGGCGTACCGCACTCGGCATCAACTGGCGGAAGGGTGGAAGCAGGCGGGGAGGAAGGTTTTCGGCTATTTCTGCAACTATACCCCAGAGGAGCTAATATATTCCGCAGGCATAATCCCCGTACGCATCCGAGGAAGCGCCGAGAATGTGGACCTGGCCGATGCGCACCTGCCCTCCTTCTGCTGCTCATACATGAGAAGCGCCCTGGATCAAGCGCTAAAAGGCCGTTACAGCTATCTGGACGGAATGGTGTTCCCCAAAACATGCGATATGACCCGAGCCCTGTATGGTATTTGGAAACGGAACATCAAGCTCCCTTACTACTGGTTTTTGCCTGTGCCCGGCAAAAGCACTGATGAGGCCGTAGAATTTTTCACACACGAGCTACGCTTGTTTAAGGAATCCCTAGAGGAATACTCCAACCACAAAATCAGCGACGAATCGCTGATGCAGGCTATTAAAGTCTATAACAGAAACCGCTCTCTGGTAGGCGAGGTCTACAAGCTGGCGCTAAGCGACACTCCTCAATTCTCCGCGAGTGAGGTATTTGGGATATTGCTGGCAGGCCTTGTTATGCCCAAGGAAGAACACAATGCCATGCTCCGCGATCTCCTGGATAAGCTGCCAGCCAGCAACACATCTGCGGAAGACAAAGTGCGTCTCATGATAGCGGGGAATACCTTCGAGAACATTGAGCTTCTGCAAACTATAGAGGAGTGCGGGGGGGAAGTGGTTATTGATGATCTGGACATAGGTACTCGCTATTATGGGTCTACTGTTGATGAGAGTTTAGAGCCCCTCCGGGCTATCGCTGAACGTTATTTGCGAAAGATTCCCTGCCCTTGCAAGCATCCCGCTGCGCCCAGACTTGGACACATGCTAGAACTGGCAAAGACCTATCGGGTGAAAGGTGTAGTTCTAGTGATCCAGAAATACTGCGATACTCATCTCTACGACCGTCCGTGGATCGAGAGCAGGCTCAAAGAGGAAGGGTTCCCGGTACTTTCAGTTGAGCACTCTGATACCGGCTGGACAGGCGGCAAGTTCAAGACAATGGTTCAAGCATTTATAGAGATGCTGGAGTAGCTTCAAATTGGTAACCAAGCAGAATGAGCCGGCGACTCCTGTTAAGCCAGGAAGGCTAGCTGTATCAGCAGCCTTGGGCACGCTTAACGAGAATTACTATCAAGCTCTGGCCAATGCCAAAGGAGAGGGCAAGCCAGTAGTCTGGATCACTTCGATGGCGCCCATCGAAATGGTGTACGCATTCGATGGGATTCCATTTTTCCCCGAGAACTACGCTGCGCTTTGTTCCTCACGGAAAGTTGCCGCGGAGTTTTGCCAGGCTGCTGAAGCCAGAGGCTACTCACAAGACCTATGTGCCTATGCCTTGTGCACTTTTGGCTTCATCTTTGAGAAACGCGGCGCTTTCGGAGACGAAGTCCCTCCCGCTCCCGACATCCTCTTAGCTACCGAGGGCGCATGCGCCACCCATCCCAAGTGGTGGGAGGCCCTCCAAAGACATTACAACTGTCCTTTGTTTATAGTGGACGCTGCCTATACCGTGGATAGCGAAACACTGCCTGAACATCATAAGGCATATTATGCAGCGCAACTGCGTGAGTTGGCGTCTTTCATGGAGGAACATACGGGGAGAAAGTTCGATATGGATCGCCTGCGTGAGGTTGTGGCACTGTCTGACCGCGCCAGTGAGCTCTGGGACGAGATCGACGAGTTGCGAAAGGCAATACCAACACCCATAAGTCAAATCGATGTCTTCACCTGCTTGTTTGCCTTGGTCACTCTGAGGGGAACCAAAGAGGCTGTGGTTTTCTACGAGGAGCTTCGCGATGAGGTGAAACAACGCGTGGACAACGGCATCGGTTTTGTTCCTAACGAGAGGTTCCGTCTTATCTGGGATCTCTTTCCCATATACCACAACATGCGGTTGCTGAACTACTTCGCGGAGTTCGGAGCTGCATTTGTTACAGACCTTTACGGGAATGCGTTCAGCGGCCGGTTAGATGTCTCTGATCCTTTCGATAGTCTGGCGGAGAGATATCTTAGTTTCTTCATACGTGCGGGGGCATGGGGGAAGGCCGAGATTTACAAGAAACGGGCTCGGGAGTATCATGTGGACGGCATAGTCTTCCACTTTAATCGGTGCTGCAGATGTTTTACCTCTGAACAGCCAGACATAGGCAATATCCTCAGAGAGGAACTGGGTATTTCGGGCTTGATGTTCGAAGCAAACATGGTGGACCCCAGAGGGTATGACGACATTCAGGTCAAAGCTCGAATCGAGTCCTTTATCGAGATGCTGGAAGCTAAAAAATATCCAAAACAAAAGGGAGGATAATACTAGTGGATTTCAACCTGACTGAGCAACATGAGATGTTTCAAAAGGAAGTAAGGAAATTTGCGGAGGCAGAACTCCCTCCCCTGGTAGACATAATGGACAAGCAGAACGAGTTTCCCCATGAGATTCGGCCTAAGCTGGCTGCTATGAATCTCTATGGAATCCCTTGGGATCCGAAATATGGCGGGGCTGGTTCGGACCATTTTAGCCTGACTCTAGCACAAATAGAAATTGCCCGGGTCCTGGCTCCCGTGGCAATGCATATTCAATTGCAACATGTTGTCGGCGATAGATTCAATAAACTCGCTACTGAGGAACAAAAGCTGGAATGGATGCCTCAGATTTGCGAAGCGCAAAAGGTCGGTTGTTTTGGCTTTACCGAGCCAGAGACGGGTTCAAACCCAAAGATGATCAAGACCACAGCAGTAGAGGAAAGTGACTGCTACGTAATCAATGGCACGAAAAGATTCATCACTCATGCCCCTTGGGCCGACGTTATGTGCGTGTTTGCCAAGTTGGAGGGCGATATAAGCCTGTTCTTTGTTGAAACAGATCGCCCGGGGTTCTCCACCAGCAAGAAGATGGACAAACTGGGGTTGAGAGGCACTGACCTGTCAGATGTGATCTTGGAGGACGTACGTATCCCGAAGGACCACCTGCTGGGTGGCAAAGGCGGCAAGTTTGATGCGCTGAAAGATGCAATGACCATAGGCAAGCTGTGTCTCAGCGCCCAGTGCGTCGGACTTATGCAGGCGGCGCTAGAGGAGGCTATTAAGTATTCCATGACCAGAATGCATTTTGATGAGCCAATCTTCAATTTGCAGGCCATTCACTGGCTGCTGGCTGAGATGGCATCTAGGATCGAGGCTGCTAGATGGCTAACCTACAGAGCTGCTTTCCTTAAGGATCAGGGCCTTGACACGATAAAGGATTTGGCCATGACGAAGCTGTTTGTGACATCTACCGCCGTGGATGTGTGCAGATGGGGCATGCAGGTCCATGGCGCCTACGGCATAAGCAAGGAGTACAAGATCGAGCGCCTCTTTAGAGACGCCAAGATGTATGAATTACTCGAAGGGACATCAGAGATTCAAAGGGAATTGATAGTCAAGCGTCTGCCAAGATAGAGCGCTTACGCGGTATCGACTGAATACCCAACTGTGAAAGGGGTCGTAAAGGAAAAACCCAGGGGCTAGACCCTTCAACCAGAAGTTCCGAGGCTTGCTCTAGGCTGCCGCAAGGAGGATCGAAATGGATTTCAAGCTCACTGATGAACAGGTGAAACTGCGAAAACAGTTCTTCGACGTTTGCGAGGAGTTGGGAAATCAAAAGCCGGAAGGTTTCATAGGACTGGAAGGTAGCTATGACACAGATGAAGGCTGGGAGTATCATCTCTGGTGCGCCAAGGAATTCGCGAAAAGGAATTGGCTCACTCTCGGCTGGCCCAAAGAGTACGGAGGCCAGGGGACAATTATGGACAAAGTCTTCCTATCCGAGGCTACGGGTTATTATGATATTCCTGGCGTAGATATCTTTGGTGTGGATATGCTTGCCCCCACGCTTCACGCAACAGCGAGCGAGGAGATCAAGAGGGAGTTTCTTCCTTCAATCGCCTCAGGGGAAAGGATGTGGTGTGAACTGTGGAGCGAGCCCAATGCGGGATCGGATCTAGCGGCGCTGAGTGCTTCCGCAGTAAGGCAGGGTGATGAATACGTCATAAACGGTCAGAAGACCTGGAATACAGGTGCTCACCGAGCTCACTGGGCGTTTGCTCTGGTGAGAACTGATCCCCATGCCGAACGTAAGCAAAAGGGCATCACCTTCATATTGTTCGATATGAAAACGCCCGGGATAACGGTGAAGCCTCTCAAGTACATGGATGGCTGCCATTTGTACAACGAGGTATTCCTTGACGGTGTTAGAGTCCCCGCAAAGAACATCGTGGGGCAAGAGAACGAGGGCTGGACGGTCACTCAAACACTGGCGAATTTCGAAAGGTCCAGTCTCGGGGCAATTATGGCGATGCACCGGCAGTTGGAGGAGTTGGTGAGTTATTGCAACGAGACAAAGGTAAGAGGCGAACCACTGGCCAAGAACCCGCTCATCCGCAGCCGGATCGCACAGGTAGCGTGTGATCTGTGGGCAGCTCATGCCCTAGCCTATCGGATTGCTGGCGCACAGAGCAAGAGCGAGATGGCTGCCTTCGATGCTTCTGCGGTCAAGGTGTTCTCAGGTGAATTGCAAGCGCGTATGGCCCAACTTGGGTGTGAGATATTGGGACCATATGGTCAGGTTAAGCATTCTAGATGGGCATCGTTTGAGGGTTTCTTCGAGAAGTGGTATCAGCAATCCTTCATACTAAACGTTGCTATGGGCACCAATGAGATACAGAGGAACATTATCGCCTGGTACGGTTTAGGATTACCCAGAATGAAGTAGTCTGATTTCGACCAAAAGGAGCAGCGTTATGGATATAACTTTCACCGAAGAACAGGAAATGCTGAAGAAATCGGCGCGAGATTTCCTTGCCGCAGAATGTCCCAAGACCAGGGTAAGGGAACTCGAGGAGGACGAAAAGGGATATGCGATGGCCGGTCTAGGATGGATGGGATTGGCCATACCGGAGGAATATGATGGAATGGGGATGACCTTTCAGGCACTGACCATTCTCCTGGAAGAGATGGGGAGAAACGTCCTGCCGGGGCCTTTCAGTTGTACTGTGGTTCAGGGCGCATATGCCATACTTGAGGCCGGGAGCGAGGCCCAGAAGAAAGAGTTTCTGCCCAAGATCGCCAACGGCAAAGCGATCTTCACAACAGCTTTGCTTGAACCCGGTGGTGTATACTATGATGCGGCCGGTATCAGTCTGAAAGCCACAGACCAGGGTGACAACTTTGTGCTTAAAGGGACCAAAGTTTTCGTGGAGATGGCCAATGTTGCCGACTATATCATCTGCGCTGCCAGAACCAAGGAGGAAGCCAACTCCGAAGATGGTGTAAGCCTTTTCATCGTGGATGCCAAGTCCCTTGGGCTGCGCTGCGAGGTCATGCCCACCATAGCTTTTGACAAGCTGTGTGAAGTGCGCTTTGAAGATGTGGCGGTTCCCAAGGGTAATTTGTTGGGGGAACTGGACAAGGGGTGGGCGACGGTTTAGAAAGTCATGCGGAAAGGCGCTATCGCCAAGTGTGCCGAGTCCGTTGGCGGCATGCAGGCAGCCGTTGATATGACAGTTGCCTACTGCAAAGAAAGGGTTCAGTATGGTAGGCCTATCGGGGCATTCCAAGCGCTCCAACACATAATGGCAGATATGTGGATTGTTACGCAGACCAGCAAGTACTTGGTATATCAAGTGGCCTGGATGGAGTCTGAGGGGCTTCCTTGCGTTATGGAAGCTGCTATGGCAAAGGCATACGTAAACGAGAACTACAAATGGGTTACTGAGAGAACGGTATCCCTACACGGTGGCATTGGCACAAGCAGAGAGCACGATTCCGGGCTCTACTACAGAAGAGCCAAATCAGCAGACACTGCTTTCGGAGATACCGACTTTCAGAGAGAGACAGTAGCTGGCAAAATAGGATTGATTTCTGAGGTACTTTTATAGTAGAATCAGGCGATGTGGTAACTGGTTCTCAGGCTGGTGTCCTCATGAGCACGTGTGACCGAAGGCTGTTCGAGAGTCAAGGGTGTGTTGCCAAGAGGATGATTCCCCCGTAGATGGAGCGGGAGACGGGACTCGAACCCGCGACAACCTGCTTGGAAGGCAGGGGCTCTTCCACTGAGCTACTCCCGCGAAATCAAAGCTATTGTACCTCCAAATACCTCAGGTTGTCAAAGAACACGAAGCTATGACAGAGGAGACACCCGCTTTGAAACAAAACAGGGGGGCCTGGGCTTTCGGAAGCGAGGAACCGGAATTGACGCCAAAGAGCACAAGCGGAGAATCGGTGCGCTCGCTCCATGCAAGCCTCACACCAGCTCTAGATCTATTGAGGAAGAAGCAATGAGGATATGCCTCTTAACCTACAGAGGCAATATGTACTGCGGCGGGCAGGGCATTTACATCTACTATTTGGCCAAAGCACTCAATAACCTGGGACACGAAATTCATGTGATGGCAGGGCCTCCTTACCCATCAGTCCCAGAAGGAGTAAAGCTACACAAGATTGAAGGTCTCAACTTATACGAGACAGATGGATTATCTTCGCTAGGATCCCCGCTCAAGCTATTCCAGCCACTCAATTTCTATGAGGTCGTCGCGACACACCTTGGCATGTTCCCCGAGATATGCACATTCAGTATGAGGGCATATATGAGATTGCGCGACCTTCTCTCCAAGGAAAGATTTGATGTAATCCATGATAATCAGACCCTGGGCTACGGCATGCTCATGGCCAAGGGACTGGGAGTGCCAGTTATTGCCACTATACATCATCCGATCTTCATCGACATGAAAGCCGACCTGGCTCAGGCAAAGAGGCTCAGGAGCAAGCTCAAGCGCACCATGTTCTATTCATTCCTCATAATGCAGCATTTCGTGGCCAAAAGGATGGACAGGGTAATAACCGTCTCCCGGGTCTCCGCAGAGGATACGATGCGTGTATTCAAATTGCCCAAAGAGAAGGTGAGAATAGTTCCCAACGGCATCGATACCAGCGTCTTCAAGAATTCTAACCATGTCCCTAAGGAACCCAATAGCATCGTCATGGTTGGCAATACTGAAGATAGAAAAAAAGGCGTTCTCTTTTTGCTTCAAGCGATACAACTGCTGAAAGATGATGTGGATGTCAGGCTTAGTATTGTGGATAGGCGTGGGGATTATACTAAGTATGCTCCAAAGTTGGTAGAGGAACAGGGCCTTAGTGACAGAGTTACCTTTACGGGTCGTCTGAGTACAGATGATCTGGTTAAACGCTATTCGGTATCAGAGATAGCAGTTACCGCCTCAGTCTATGAAGGCTTCGGGCTACCTTGCGCCGAAGCAATGTCATGTGGTACACCTGTT
>QIGA01000063.1 GCA_003229915.1 Chloroflexota bacterium | reverse complement strand
GTGCTGATACCGGCGAATCAGGAGGGGAAGGCATATCTGGTGGCGAAGGGCGAGGGGGTTCTGGCTGGTTTAGGCGTGGCCACTATGACGTTCCGAAGGGTGGATTCGGCGCTGGGAGTCAAAGAACTGGTTGCCGACGGCAGCAAGGTGCATCCCGGGGATAGGCTGGCTGTCATTGAAGGGATTGTCACAAGCATCCTCAGAGCTGAGAGGACAGCCTTGAACTTCTTGCAGCGACTCAGCGGCATCGCTACTGAGACAGCACGGTATGTGGAGGCTGTTTCGGGGACCAAGGCGCTCATAGCAGATACACGCAAGACCACTCCCGGCTTAAGACTGCTGGAGAAGTACGCGGTGCGAGCCGGCGATGGACACAACCATCGATATAACCTGGGTGATGGTATTCTGATAAAGGATAATCATCTGGCGGTGCTTCGTTCTAGTGGTATGGGTTTAGCGGACGCTATACAGAAGGCTAGGCAGCACGCGCTCAATACTCTGAAAGTCGAGGTTGAGGTTGAGTCTGTAGAGCAAGCCGAGGAGGCGCTCGCAGCCGGTGCGGACATAATTATGCTGGATAACATGGGACTTGAGGATATGAAAAAGGTGGTGGAACTGGCGCAGGGGCGAGCACTGATCGAAGCATCCGGTGGAATTACTCTGGACAACGTGTACGCCGTTGCTCAAACCGGGGTTGACCGTATATCTGTAGGAGCGCTTACTCATTCGGCGAAAGCACTGGATATAAGTCTTGAGTTTGAGACGCAATGAAGAAACTGAGAAAGCTGGCCGCGGGAGCATGGATATCTACTTATGGTCATCCAGATATTAATACGCAAAGGAGATTTCCTTAGCCTGTACTCGATAATCCTCCGCCGGAAATCCTCGGGGCTTGCCTCTGACTAGGAGCCTGTCTGAGAATTCTGGGCAGGTTGGAGCATCTGCTGTAGGCTACACCTGTTTTGCCAAGTTCTCGGCCACTCTCCTAGAGATTGAGCTTCTGAGGTTATCTCGCCCTCTGGTCCATAACCTCTGCGGCTTTTCTCTTTACCAAGTCCTCGATCTCTCTCAGTGATCTACCCGTTTCATCTGCGAGTCTCTTAACATCATCGTACTCAGGCTTTATGCGAATAATCCGGCCGTCTGTGCTTTTGGCCAGCTTCACACTAACCTTTTTTGTCACATCGTTTACTGTGACCTCCAGAAGAATTGATTCACGAGTCAGGATACGCCTTTCGCATGGATGGATTCTCACACCCAGCGAACCTGTCTCCTCGATCAGAATTGCACATAAACGCTCCAAGCTTGATCTGTCTGCGATTACCTCTATCAGGTGTCCTGGCCTGCCTTTTTTGGTAAACATGGGGATTGCGGCTACATCTCTGGCGCCCTCTTGCAATAGCTTGTGCATGGCGTGGCCGATCACCTCTCCAGTGGAGTCGTCGAGATTCGTGTCGATTACATATACTTCATCGGTCATCAGGCCGGAGCCATGAGGCTTCCCCAAGGTAACCCTCAAAACATTCGGCATCTCTATGAATTCCCTCGCTCCCGCACCGTAGCCCACCGCCGTTGGTGTCATCGGTGGGTAGAACCTGATGGATTCAAGCGCTAAGGTGGTAAGTAGGGCGACACCTGTGGGAGTGGCCAACTCGGCTTCGACTGGGCCTCCGACTGCTAGGAAGTCCTTAGAACGCAGTATCTCCAGCGTGGCTGGTGCTGGGGACGAAGCTATGCCATGGGAGAATTGAAACATACCGCCCCCTAGGGCGACCGGGGTTGAATAGGTGTTAGTATCAGAGAGAATCCCTAAATCATCCAGTGCCATAGCAGCGCCCATGACATCTGCCAGGGTATCGGCGGACGCGGTTTCGTGCAGGTGAACCTCTTGCTGGCTTTGACCGTGAATCACTGCCTCAGCGGAAACGAGGGCGTTGATAGAGTCCAAGGCAAAACGATTGGCGTCTTCCGAAACTCGCAGCTTTTGCAGGCATGCAGATGCTGCATCTAGAAGTTCAGTGGCTGTTCTGCGAGTAACATCCTCTTCGACCTTAACATCGACTCTCTTGGCTTGAATTCCTCTTCTGGTAGTATCCGTTATTGTTATCTCCAGGTCGTGGCATCCTCGAAGGAAATGCTTGACGGTTTTCATTGCCTCCAGCACTCTTGTGGGATTTGCCCCAAGATCAAGCAGGGCGCCGACCATCATATCTCCCGATACCCCGGCTGTTTGGGGATCGAAAACCAGGATGCGTTTGGTATCGGTTGGCATTTTGGCTCCTCTTTCATTCCTAGTTTAAGCCTAGTATACTACCCGTACGTATATTATGCACTTCGAGTGTAAGGGGAGGCCTTCGTTGTTGAGAGAGGTTCTGGAGAGACTGGCACGGGGGGAGATGTCTTTGGATGAGGCCGAGGAGGCTCTCAGGGTGTTGGCTGTGGAAGAGGTGGGTGAGTTAGCCAGATTGGACCTTGGGCGAGAGATAAGGCACGGTGTGCCTGAAGTAGTTATCGCTGAGGGCAAGACTCCAGAGGATGTGGCCGAGATCGCCTTAAATGCAGTTGCCCAGAGAGGACGAGTGATCATAAGTCGAGCTACTGAGCAGCATGTCGAGGCTCTAAAGCCTGTCATGGCAAAGTACAAATGCCAGCAGAGTGCTGGGGCTGGAGGCATGGTGGTAATTAGGGGAGAGGGCTCCTTCGTGCGTACTACCGGGGGAAGGGTGGGGATAATCACGGCAGGAACTTCTGACATCCCAGTTGCTGAAGAGGCCAAGGTAATGGCATCGGAGATGGGGTGCGAAGTTACCACCGCCTATGATGTGGGTGCAGCAGGCGTCCACCGGCTGTTTCCGCCTCTAAAAGAGATGATCAGAAAGGACGTGGATGTAATTATAGTGGTTGCAGGCAGAGAGGGAGCCTTACCCACGTTGATAGCTGGCATGGTTGATGTCCCGCTGATAGCGGTTCCAACTTCGTATGGATATGGTCTGGGGGCGAGGGGGGTCGCTGCCCTGATGGCTATGTTGCAGTCCTGCTCTTTGGGATTGGCGGTTGTGAATATTGACGGGGGGGTTCCTGCGGGGTCTGTAGCAGCCTTGATCGCTAACCGGGCTGCCAGATTTAGGGCAAGTACTAAGAGGGAGCATAGGAAATAGCCAGCCACTTGGAGTTTAGTGTCTTGGCTTATGCCTGTCTGCACTATCGAGGAAGATGGTGACAGGGCCGTCGTTATGGATCTCGACCAACATATGTTGTTGGAAGCGACCAGTTTCGACATTAAGCCCAGTGGTTCGCAAGAACTGGGCGAATGTGTTCACAAGAGGCTCAGCATCTTCAGGGGGAGCAGCCTCTGTGAAGCTGGGGCGACGTCCCTTGCGGGTGCTGGCGAAAAGGGTGAACTGGCTGACTACCAGCGCCTCACCAGCTATGTCCAATAAGGAGAGGTCGAATTTTCCTGAATCGTCGGGGAAAACCCGAAGGTTTGCGATTTTCTCTGCTAAATAACGGGCGTCAGCGTCGGAGTCACCACCACCAACCCCAACAAACACTACTGCGCCTTGTTTGATGGAAGCGACACCTTGATCGTTGATGCTAACTGAGGCTTGAGATACTCGTTGGATAAGAGCCCTCAACAACTTTCCTCGGATGTGGATGCCGTTTTCGCCTCTGACTTCACCTCTGGTTTTGTCTCTGACTTCGGTTCCGATTTGGCCTCTGCATCCTCGTCTTTCCGGCCTGGGCTATCCCTTAATGCCCTGCCATGATCAGTGCAGTAGAAGCCGCTTCCTTTGAAAAGGACAGGCACCGAATGGATGACACGACGTGCGCTACCCGCGCATTCAGGACAGATGGCTATTGGTTCCTCATCGAAACGCTGCCTGCGCTCGAACCTGCTGCTACAGGCACTACATTCGTAATCGTAGATAGGCAACTTGCACCTCACACAAAAAAGTGCCTCTTTAGGGAGGCCGTCGTGACTGGCCTGATAGCATTAGCACTCATGGCCATTGAGTGCTAACTGAGAATAATTTAGCATCTCGGCTCAGTATTGTCAAGAGCACGCACTCTTGCCTTTTGTATCTGCCTATGGTAAACTCATCGAGGCGATCTATATTGGCCAGTACGTGACAGTTTCTTAGCTGTGTCACGGTGCTAGATTGGAAGGGGTAAGGTTTTTCGGAAATGGTAGAACCTATTTCAATGAAGTTGCTTCTGGAGGCCGGGGTGCATTTTGGGCATCAGGTGGCACGGTGGAATCCCAAGATGAAACCTTATATCTTTAGTCAACGCAACGGTATCCATATCATCGATTTGGAGCAGACCGTTGCGTTGCTTGGCAAAGCTTGTAGTTTTGTGCGAGAGGTAGTGGAGAGGGGTGAGGACATTATTTTTGTCGGTAGCAAGAAGCAGGCGCAAGAGGCAGTGGAAAAAGAGGCCAAGCGTTGCGGGGTATTCTATGTTAATCAGCGCTGGCTGGGTGGGATGCTTACCAATTTCTCTACAATTCAGTCACGAATTGACTACATGGTTCGCTTGGAGGACCGCAAGGCTAGAGGTGAATTGGAACGCTTACCTAAGAAGGAAGTGTTGAAATTGGAGAAGGAGATGGTGCATCTCAACCGGTTGCTTGGCGGGGTCAAGGAAATGGAACGTATTCCAGGGGCTTTGTTTATTATTGATCCCACCAAGGAGAGAAATGCTGTTGCCGAGGCCAAGCGAGTTGGGGTGCCAATCATTGCCATAGTTGATACGAATTGTAACCCCGATGAGATTGACTATCCTATTCCAGGCAATGACGACGCTATCAGGGCTGTGGCCCTTTTCTGCGGTGTTGTTGCGGACGCGGTATTGGAAAGCAAGCAGGCCATTGAGCGGCTGGCGGAAAAGGAAGAGGCGGAAGAAGAGGAAGGGTTGCCAGCACACTATGAGGCTATCTTCGAACCCGATGAGGTTCAGCCAACCTCTTTGGAGAATCAAGGTTAGGGGGCTAAATGCAGGTTTCGACTGAGGCGATAAAGGCATTGAGAGAGCAGACCAGCGCTGGAATAATGGAGTGCAAGCGGGCCTTGCAGGAGGCAGGAGGCGAGCTCGCTGCTGCTGCGACTATGCTGAGAGAACGTGGCTATGAAATCGCTAAGACGAAGGAGAATCGGGCTGTAGGTCAAGGGCTGGTTGAGTGTTATATTCACACCGGTGGGCGGATCGGGGCCTTGGTGGAAGTAAACTGTGAGAGCGATTTCGTTGCTCGTACGCCTGAGTTTAAGGAGTTGGCCCATGATCTGGCGATGCAGGTGGTCGCTACTGCCCCTTGCTGTGTGAGTCGTGAGAATGGTCCGGATGGCGAAGGGGTCGCGGCTGAGGATTGCCTTTTGCTCCAGCCGTTTATAAAGGATCCATCCAAGAAGGTTGCAGATATCATTGCTGAGACTGTGGCCAAAGTCAGGGAGAACATCAGGGTAAGAAGGTTTGTTCGGTTTGAGTTGGGGGCAGACATACAGAATGGGTAAGCCGGGATACAAGCGCGTTCTTATCAAGATCAGCGGTGAGGCTCTCATGGGTGGTAGCGAATATGGTATCGACAGTTCAACTGTGGCGAATATCGCGGAGCAGTTGAAGCACGTCGTGGACAGTGGTGTTCAGGTTGCTGTCGTGGTTGGAGGGGGCAATATCTGGAGGGGGGAGGCTGCGCAGGGTAGGGGTATGGATCGAGCAACCGCTGACTATGCAGGCATGCTGGCTACCATAATCAATGCCCTGGCTCTTCAGGATGCTCTGGAGAAGGAAGGGGTAGTCACTCGAAGCCAAAGTGCCATAACTGTCCAAGCAGTTGCCGAGCCCTACACACGAAGACGTGCTATTCGACACTTAGAGAAGGGGCGAGTGGTTATCTTTGCCGCAGGCACTGGCAATCCTTTTATGACTACTGATACCGCAGCCGCTCTGCGAGCAGTGGAGATTAATGCTGACGTCCTGCTTATGGCCAAGAACAGGGTTGATGGGGTTTACGACTCGGACCCCTTGACCAACGCGGGGGCGAAAAAGTATGACCAACTTACCTACCTAGAGGCATTGCAAATGAGGCTTGAGGTGATGGACTCTACTGCCCTCTCTCTATGTATGGATAATCATCTACCAATAATGGTTTTCGATCTTCAAGCTTCCAATAGCATTGCACGTGTAATCGCAGGAGATCTCGTGGGCACCCTTGTGCATGATAGCGAGTAATCGCGTGAGGAGGGTGACTCGCTCAACCACCCGAGAAGGCAACGCTCGGCAAGTGAATTGAGGCTCTTGAGTTGGCATTGCTGCGAAAATGGACTCTAAATCACTCGCCACGAGCCTGTCGAAGGGCCGTGCATGGTTTCCTGAGCGAAGCCGAAGGGTTCACCACGAACGGAACCTTGAACGCCAGTTGTTCCAACAACAGCGTTTTCATCCTCCGTGGTGCCGATGGTAAGCGGCATAGTGGGTTATTCCTACGAATAGGGGATTGGAGATGAGCGAAGAGGATGTTCTAACAAGTGCCGAAGGGAAGATGCGGAGAGCAGTAGAAGTTTTGAAGGACGATTTGGCTGCCATTCGCACCGGTAGGGCCAGCCCTGGGCTTGTGAATAACATACGAGTCGATTATCATGGTGTTCCTGTCCCACTTAATCAAATCGCAAGCATCTCCGTTCCTGAGGCCAGGATGCTCGTCATTCAGCCTTGGGAAAGAGATATTCTGCCGAACATAGATAAGGCGATTCTTAGGTCAGATATTGGACTCACTCCAACAAATGATGGCAATGTAATCAGGCTTGCAATCCCTCAGCTTACCGAAGAGCGGCGTAATCAATTGGTAAAAATGGTGCGAAAAAGGGTGGAAGAGGGCAAGGTGGCAGTCCGCAATGTCAGGCGAGATGGGTTGGAGAAGCTGCGCGAACTCAAAGACAGCAAAGAGCTATCCGAGGATGAGCAGAAGCGAGCTTTGGGTCGATTGCAGCAAATCACAGATAGATTCACTGATGAGAGTGATCAGATAGCGAAAGGCAAGGAAGCTGAGCTCCTGGAATTATAAGAGTGAGGATGGGCGGTGGTAGAGACGAAGACGACGACAGCATCTGTGCAGAAGATAGACCCTCTACCGAACCACGTAGCGATCATCATGGACGGTAACGGTAGATGGGCAGAGAAGCGTGGCTTGCCACGGCTCTTCGGTCATCGTGCTGGCACAGACAATGTCCGCCGCGCTGTCGAGCGCTTCGATTGTTATCAAGTCAGATATCTCACTCTCTACGCTTTTTCTACGGAGAACTGGAGACGCCCCGACATAGAGGTTAGCGGGTTGCTCCACATTCTGGCCGCGATGATCGACCGCGAGACGAAAGCCCTTCATAAGAAGGGTGTAAGGCTTGGTTATTTGGGCAAGCTCAAGGGGCTTTCGCCGGAATTGCAGAATAAGATTCATGAGGCGATCGAGTTGACCCGGAACAATACGGGGCTGACGTTGAGCATCGCCTTTGATTATGGTGGACGCGCTGAGATTCTGGATGCGGTCCGTCGCATTATCGAGGTTGGTATTTCGTCCGACGACATAACTGAGTCTCTATTCAGTAGCTACCTTTATACTGCGGATGTACCTGAGCCAGACCTGATTATTCGCACTGGCGGCGAGATGAGAGTTAGTAATTTTCTCATCTGGCAGGCCGCCTATAGCGAGTTCTACTCCACACCAACCTTATGGCCGGACTTCGGTGACAAGGAGATCGAGAAGGCTTTGATTGCGTATAGTCATCGAGAGAGACGCTTCGGTGGATTGAAAGCGGAAGGAGAGGCGAGAGAGGTCTGAGGCGATTTGAGTCCTCGGTTTCTTATCAGCGAATGCTCCGGCAAAGGGTATTAAGTGCGGTAGTCTTCCTGCCCATCATCTTTGTTGCCATCTGGTTTGGTGCCCCCTGGTTTTCCCTTTTGGTAGCTGTTGCTGCTCTTTTGGGAGTGGTTGAGTTCTATGCTATGTTTACCCAGGAGAGATGGCGACCTCTAACCTTCTTCGGCACGCTGTGGACGCTGTTCTTCATTTCTAACGCGCACTATGCGTATTCCTACGGTTCCGAGACCACACAGGTTCTGGTAACCTCGGCCTTGGTAAGTTCAGCAGTGGTGCTATCGCTGCTTCTGGCGCTTTTTTGGCGCTCGCGTGGAGAAGGTACTTTCGTCAGTTGGTCGTGGAGCTTGGCGGGCATATTCTATATGGGCTGGCTCCTGAGCTACTGGATTTTGCTGATGAATTCCCCCGATTGGGATGGGAGGGACTGGGTACTGGTCGCTCTTTTCTCTACTTTCGCTGTTGACACTACTGCCTATTTTGTCGGACGCGCCTTTGGTAAACATAAGCTGGCGCCGACCATATCTCCCGGAAAGACGTGGGAGGGAGCCCTCGGTGGTCTGGTAGGTGGCATTGCGGCTGTTGTAATCCTCGCGCTCGTCCTGGGTATAGATCTGGGTTATGAAAAGTTGGTCTTTATCGGGGCGCTCGTTGGCATTTTCTCCCAGATAGGCGACCTCGTAGAGTCTAAGTTGAAGCGTGGCACGGGTGTGAAGGAATCGGGAGGTCTGATACCGGGGCATGGGGGCATACTCGATCGTCTAGACAGCATTGTCTTCACAGGTGTTGTGGTGTACTATGGTCTGAGATGGTTCCTGGGATGAAAAGGCTGGCAGTCCTCGGTTCCACAGGATCAATTGGGCGGCAAACGCTGGAGGTCGTTCGGGCTTTCCCCGATCGATTCGACGTAGTTGCCCTGGGATGTGGAGCGAACATTTCACTGCTGAGAGAGCAGGTTGCAGAGTTTAGGCCAAGACTGGTTTGCACAGAACTGGGCGCGGCCGGCGGAGGTATAACGGAAGCCGAACATCTTTCCCTCGAGGAGATAGCGTCTCATCACGAAGTCGACCTTGTAGTTGTGGCTACCTCAGGGAAAGC
>QIGA01000180.1 GCA_003229915.1 Chloroflexota bacterium | reverse complement strand
ATTACCAGCGATTATATTGGGCGCGTCGCTTACGGTCAACATGCCTTTTCTCACCGTTAGCTCACTTTTCCCCCTGAAACTCGTGTTACCCTTGACTGCATGGGCATATGGGGACTTTCCGGTCAATTGACGCCCTTAATCCGTGGATTTCGTTAATCATTAGTCTCTGGCATGGTTCCGCATAATCCCCTCCCGTCAGGGGAGGGGAATCACGATGAACTCGCGGCTAACTTTGAAGATTCACTTGGCGGGTGGGCTTTTTGAATCTGGACTCACGGATTAGGGCGCGAGAAAAGCATCGGACATCTTGGTTTCCCTCCAGGAGGGTGTCCGAAAACTCAGCAAAACAGGGTAGCCTAGAGCATCTGCTCTAGGTACAGTTGGAGCGGATGCTCCAACCCACCCATAATTCTCAGGCAGGCCTAGTATCTAGGGTGCCAGAGATTGCTTAGAAGAAGCCTAGAGTCTTGGTGTGGCGGTGAACATACTACTTTGGGAAAACTTCCAGTGGAGAGGGTTGGGAGGTCATTGTGAGGTTGCTTTACGCTGCTCCTAAGAAACTACCTCCCCGTCACTGAGTTGTTTCTTCACCAGTAACCCCGACATGTCGGGGTGCTGTACTCGCAATGACATTTAGAAAGTAGGGTGGGTGTAGCGCAGCGCAACCCACCATTTCCGTCTCGACATAGGAAGGTGGGTTCCATTTCATTCCACCCACCCTACCCCTCTACCACCGTTGGGCGTTTGCGGTTCGCCGTAGGGGCGCGGTGACCGCGCCCTCTCTGGGGCGTTCAATTGAACGCCCCTACATCCCCCACCCCTGGATTGCTTCGGCACTTCGTGCCTCCTAAGAAATTACCTCCCCGACACTGAGCCGTTTCTGCACCAAGTAACCCCGACATGCCGGGGTGCTGCGCTCGCAGGGTCGAGAGGGCCTGGCCGCGCCTGGAATCGAGCCGATCGATGCTGAGGGTTTGTGATGTGCGGTGGGCTCCATTTCATTTCACCCACGCTACGATGCTCCAGTCCCCCCGTTTTCAGGGTTTGTGCCCGTTTATGCCAGCGGCGGCCAGGATGTCTGGGACCACCTCTTCCCTGCCGATTGCCATTAGGTGCACTCCATCGCAGATCGAATCTTTTTTCAGTGCGGCGATCATGCGGCCGGCGATCTCGATGCCTTTGTTAAGCGCTTCGCCTTTGGGCGCGGCTTCCAGCTCAGCGATCAGGTTCTGCGGTACGAAGATGCCGGGCACGTTCTCGTTCATATACTTGGCCATTCTGGCCGATACGAGCAGGACTATCCCCGCCAGAATCTTGACGGGGAATTTGCGGGCGTACTCCATGAACTTGCGGAAGTTGTCCAGGTCATAGATCGCCTGGGTCTGGATGAATTCAGCCCCGGCTTCGATTTTTTTCTCGAACTTGATGAGCTGGGGTTCGATGGGATTTGCCTCTGGGGTGACAATCGCTCCGGCGCAGAACTCGACTGCTCCATCGAGGGCGTTTCCTCCCAGGTCCTTTCCCGATTCCATTTGCCTGATGGTTCTGAGGAGTTGGACTGAGTCGAGTTCGAAGACGCCTTTGGCCTCCTTGTGGTCCCCGATGGGGATTGAATCGCCTGTGAGGCAGAGGACATTCCTTATGCCCCTTGTATATGCCAGGAGGAGCTCGGCTTGAAGAGCCATTTGATTGCGGTCGCGGCAGGTCATCTGCAGTATGGGTTCGCCACCGTGCTCCTTGATCTCCAGACAGCCGCCGATAGAGGGAAAGCGCATCACCGAACTCTGGTGGTCGGTCACATTGAGACCGTCCACCTTATCCCTGAGCAGGTCGATATGGTGACGCATCTTCTCGAGGTTGGTTCCCTTGGGCGGGCCGATCTCGCTGGTTATAATAAACTTGCCCGAGTTGAGGGCCTCCTTGAAGCTCTGCGCCATTTTCTTCCTCCTCACAAGATCCTGGCCAATCGCGGCCTGGGTATCACCTGGGAGTTCTTGGGCGGCTGGTATTTCCTCATCAGGTCGAGCCTGTCCTGGGCCTTAAGTCGCTGGTAGATGAGCGTCCAGGCACAATCCTTCTCCTTGTCGATTTCGCACTTGCCGTTGTTGGTGCCGCCACAGGGGCCGTTGAGCAATCCCTTATGGCATGCTGTGATGGGGCAGATGCCCGCAGTATAGCCCAGGACACAGTGACCGCACTGGTCGCAAACCTCGTGGAAATAGCCTGGCTTGTCCTCCACACCGATGAATAGGGTGTCCAGGGCGGGGATGACCGGTTTGCCGCTGTAGGAGCCCGCTTTCTGTACTCCCAGAGCGCAGGACATTACGAGGAGACAATCCGCACTCCGGATGGCTCCATCGTTTTCCTTCAAAGACGCCTCGGTCATTTCATCGCAGGCAATGGGGATGACTGTCCAGCCAGTGACCATCTTTCCCAGGCCTTGCAGCCGTTCCTTCATGTCCAGGACCTCTTCTCTGCCGCCAGTCTTGGTCATGGTGGTGCACGTGCCACACCCGATTATGTATGCTCTTTCCAGTCCCTCAAGCTGTTGCTCGATCTCTTCAAGGGGCTTTTGCCTGGTAATGGATTTCATTCTCCACCTCCCAGTGGAAGCTCTCAGCTTTCAGCACTCAGCGGCTATCTGAACGCTGACGTCTGACAACTGAATACTTACTTCATGTTTCCAGGTCGCATCTGAGGCATCGCCCGGCTTCTTGCTTCGCAACCTCCTCCGAGAAACCTCGCTCGATCTCCTCGAAGCTGTGTTTTCTCTCCTGAGGAGAAAGCTTGGGCATTTCAACCCTGGGCTGGGTTTCCCAGCTTTCCTCCACTTGCTGCCCCGCTGCCTCCCCGGTCCTCATCCGCTTTAGATCGTACATTTCCACGCGCGAGGAGTCGCTCCTGAGGTACTTGTCCATGGCGATAGCCGCTCTTCTTCCTTCAGCGATGGCTTCTATGACCATTCCAGGGCCACGGACGAAGTCTCCCCCGGCAAAGACTCCTGGTATATTGGTCGACAACCTGTTGCTGTCAACGGATAAGGTCTCCCACCTGGTGCGTTCCAGGGCACTGTCGCGAGGTAAGAACGAGAGGTCGGGAGCCTGCCCCACGGCAACGATGACGGTGTCAGCCTCGACGGAGAACTCGGAGCCGGGGATGGGCACCGGCCGGCTCCTGCCGTTGATAGTGGGTTCGCCCAGCTCCATAAGGATGCACTGCAGGCCGCTCGCTCGCCAGTTGTCGCTGAGTATACGCGTGGGACTGGTAAGGAAGTTCAGGTGGATGCCCTCTTCCACCGCCTCATCGTAGTCTTCATCGGACACCAGCATCTCGTCGCGAGACCGCATCTCGTAGATGCTCACCTCCGCAGCCCCAAGGCGAACAGCAGTGTGAGCTACGTCGAGCGCCAGGGCTCCACCCCCGATGATAGCCACCCGCCGTCCTACCTCTACCTGTTTGCCCAATTTGACATCGCGCAGGAATCTCAAGCCATAGTGAAAGCCTGCCACGTCTTCCAGCTCACCAGGTATACCTATTCGCTGGCTTGCCTGAGCGCCTGCGGCGATGAAAACTGCGTCAAAGCCGTCTTTCCGCAAGTCTTCTATGGTGAAATTCCTGCTGATGGGCGTATTGTACTTTATCTCGACACCGCGCTTGGCGATGTAGTCTATTTCCCTTTGAATGACCTCTGTGGGCAAGCGAAACTCAGGGACAGCCACCGAGAGCATACCTCCGCCTACCGGAAGCGCTTCGAAAACGGTAACTGGGTAGCCCATCTGAGCCAGGAAGTAGGCGCAGCTCAGCCCGGTGGGCCCGGCTCCGACCACGGCTATTCTTTGGTTCTGGGTTTGAGGGAAAGGCACTGGTTCGGGCAATTGATCTACATGGTCGAAATACCAGTCGGCGGCAAAGCGCTTTAGCGCTCTTATAGCTATCGGATCATCGAGCGCCCCACGGCGGCAGCGTTCCTCGCAGGGATGATGGCAGATGCGGCCGCAGATGGAGGGAAACGGGTTCCGTTCCCTGATGGTTTCAATAGACTCCAGGTATTCGCCCGCGGCGATGTGCGCCTGGTACCTGGGTACGTCTTGACCCACCGGGCACACATGCTGGCAAGGGGATATCATCAAAGCATCGCAGACTGCTGCGGGGCACTTCTTCTCCTTTATGTGACTTTCATACTCATGACGGAAGTACTTGATGGAGGTAAGCACCGGGTTGGGGCAGGTCCGGCCGAGACCGCAAAGGGAGCACTCCCTGACCATCTCAGCGATGGTGAGCAGGGTATCGATGTCTTCATCATGGCCCTCACCTTGGGTGATCCTGGTCAGGATCTCCAGCATCTGCTTGGTTCCCAGACGGCAGGGCACACATTTACCGCAGGACTCGTCCTGCGTGAAGCTCAGGAAATATCGAACTACGTCCACCATGCAGTTGCCCTCATCCATCACTACCATGCCCCCGGAGCCCATGATTGATCCGAGTTGAGCCAGTGAGCTGTAGTCCACCGGTACGTCGGTAAACTGGGCTGGGATGCATCCGCCCGAGGGGCCGCCGGTTTGCACCGCTTTGAGCTTCTTGCCGTGAGGGATACCGCCACCGATGTCGTAGATTATGGTGGACAAAGGCGTACCAATCGGGACCTCAACCAGCCCGGTATTGTTTATCTTGCCGGAGAGAGAAAATATCTTCGTCCCCTTGCTTTCCTCGGTGCCGATCTGGGAATAGGCCTCGGCTCCAGAAAGAATTATCTCAGGCACATTGGCATAGGTTTCCACGTTGTTGATGGAGGTGGGCTTGCCCTCGAGGCCAGACTGAGCGGGGAATGGAGGCTTGGGCCGCGGCATACCCCTTTTGCCCTCCAGGGAAGCAATCAGTGCCGTCTCTTCGCCACAGACGAACGCTCCTGCCCCTTTCCTGATGAAGATGCGGAAATCGAAGCCGGTTCCCAGTATGTTATCACCCAGCAGGCCGAGTTCCTCTGCCTGACTGGTAGCGATACTCAAATGTTCTATGGCAATGGGATATTCTGCGCGAACATAGATGTAGCCAGCGCCGGCTCCGATGGCATAGGCGGCGATGAGCATTCCCTCGATTACGCTGTGTGGATCACCCTCAAGCACGGCTCGATCCATGAAGGCACCAGGGTCGCCCTCATCGGCGTTGCAGATTACGTACTTGAAATCACCTGGTGCCTGCCGGGTAACCCTCCACTTCGTGCCGGTGGGGAATCCGGCGCCCCCGCGCCCGCGCAGCTTTGCCGCTGTGACAGCTTCAATCACTTGCTCAGGGCTTATCCCCGCGAGCATCTTCGCTAGGGCAGCATACCCATCCCGAGCGATGTAGTGTCGAATGTCCTTGGGGTCGACCTGACCGCAGTTCCGCAGTACGTTCTTTGTCTGGCTCTTGTAGAAAGGAATGAGCTTGGCCTCGGGAATGGTGCTGCCATTGTTTCCATCGTGATAAAGAAGACGCTCGACCAATTCCCCTTTAAGCAAGGTCAGGGAAACAATCTCTGATACATCCTCAACGGTCACCTCCTGGTAGGATATTCCTCCAGGGTCAATGCCTATCACCGGAGCCTTGGCACAGAAACCATGACAGCCTGTATCCCTTACTTCCACCCTTTCCTCCAGCCCCTGGCTCGCGACTTCTGCCAGCAGCGCATCCCGCACCTCCAGGGCCCCATGAGCGCGGCAGCCCGTAGTGCATACACGGACGCAGGTTTTCGGCTGTCTACTCTGTCGCAGGAGTGAATCGCGGTACGAGCTAAGCTCCGAGACGCTTTTCAATCTTTCCATAACCTTGTTCACTCTCCCGGGCTGCCGTATTGCTGGAGGATGCTCTTGAGTTTCGGCGGAGCGAGCTTTCCGAAGTAGTCCTTGTTTACCATCATTGACGGGGCCAGGAAGCAAGTTCCGAGACAGGGGACTGTCTCCAATGTGAAATTCATGTCGGGAGTGGTTCCCCCCTCTTCGACACCCAGGTTCTGCTTCACGATCTTCAATATCGTACGTCCGCCGCGCACGTGGCAGGCTGTGCCTCGGCATACCTTGACAATGTTCTTTCCTCGGGGCGTTGTGTGGAATTGTTCGTAGAAGCTAATTACGCCCTGCACCTGTGCGGGGAACAAGCCCGTCCCTCTGGCTATAGGCCTGATCGCCTCGGGGGGGATATACCCTAACTCCTCCTGAACCTCCTGGAGGAGGGAGATCAAAGGCCACTTCTGATCACGATATCGAGAGACAATCTCTTCTATCCGTTTCAGGTCGGGTTCGGCTGTTTCCTGGTGCTTATCCACGAAGCTAGGTCCTTTCCAGCTTTACGGCACATGTCTTGAGCGCTGGGGTCTTCGCTTGGGGGTCCAGGACTATGTCAAATAGTTGATTGACAGGGGTTGACGGGAAGGAGTTTGGCATGAAAATCACTCCCTCGGGCAGAGTGTCGGTGAATCTAGCGGCGGCGATTACTTCACCCAGTGGCGAGATGACCTTGACCTTATCACCCTGGTTGATCCCAACCTGGTTGGCGTCAGATTCGCCGATTTCCACATAGGCCTCCGGCGAGAACTCGCTCAGTCTTGGTGACCTGGAGCTCTTGGAGCCTGTGCCGGAGTGATGGAGGATGCTCCCTGTCAGCAGAGTGAAGTTATACCCATTACTTGGTGTCTCCCCTGGTGATTCATATTGCACGGGGTGGAAGCGCCCGAATCCACTGGGGAACTGGCCTTTGAAGAGACGTCTCTTGCTCAGGGGATCCTTGTCCAGTTCAGCGCGATATATATCCTTTGTCTCAGAATCTCTGTAGCCAATGCCCTGATACAAAGGAACCAGTTCCCGAATCTCGTCCATAACTTGCTGTAGCGAGGAATAGGGCATTGGGTATCCCATGCTGTTCGCCAGTCTGAGAACGATTTCCGAGTCTGGCAGGCTGTCGCCGAATGGTTCGATGGCCTTGCGCACCCGCTGAACCCGCCCCTCGAAATTGGTGAAAGTGCCCTCCTTTTCGGCGAAACTTGCGGCGGGCAGAACCACGTTTGCCAGCTTCGCTGTATCGGTGAGGAACATGTCTTGAACCACGAGGAAATCGAGGGATGCCAGGGCTTCCTTGACGACGGTCGAGTTGGGGAAGCTCAAGGCTGGATTCTCCCCCACAATGTACATGCCTTTGACCTTCCCCTCTCTGACGTGCTCAATCATTTCGATGGCTGACAGCCCGGCGTCCGAGGGTAGGTCGGTGCCCCAGCGGTCTGCGAACTTGTTGATTGACTGGGCATCTTCCACGCATTGATATCCGGGGAGCAGATTGGGTAGGGCCCCCATGTCGCACGCGCCCTGCCCGTTGCAATCCTTTTGCAGCGCGAAGATGCCGCCCCTGAGCCCGATATCTCCGGTCAGCATCGCCAGATTCGCGAGGGCCATTACGCTATCTGTGCCGGTTATATGCTGGGTGATTCCAGTACCATAGACAATTGAAGCAACGTTTGCCTCCGCGAAGAGACGGGCGGCGCGACTCACTTCCTCGCTGGTGACGCTGGTGATCCCCTCGACGTAATCGGGTGTATATTCCTCCAAGACCTTGCTCAGTGCCTCGAAATTGTCCGTTTTTCCGGCTACAAACTCTTCGTCCAGCAAGCTTTCAGTGACAATAACCCTGGCCATGCCGTTTATCAGCGCCATATCGGTCCCAACCCTGGGCCTTAGCCAGAGGTGGGAGAACGAAGCAAGCTCAGTTCGCTGAGGGTCTACAAGGATCAGCTTAGCGCCCCTGCTTCTCACCGCCCGCTTTACCGCGTATCCCACGATGGGCGCTGAGGAGGTGAGGTTGGCCCCGATAACCATTATCACCTCTGACTGCTCCAGGGCATCTAAATGATTGGTTGTGCCGGGGAAGCCGACGGCTGCCCCCAGGCCGATAATGCTGGCGGCGCTGTACAGGCGGCTCCCGTTGTCAATATTGTTTGTGCCCAGTACGCTCCGGGCAAACCTCTGCAGCAGGTAGTTCTCTTCATTGGTGCACTTGGAAGAACCGAGGACAGCCAGGCTACCTGGGCCGTAGGTTCTTCGTAACCGGCCTAGTTCAGAGGCCACCAGTGCCAAGGCCTGTTCCCATGGTATGGCCTCAAAGTCTCCGTTAACCTTGGCCAGCGGACTTGTGAGCCTTTCAGCGCTGTGCACAAAATCGTAGCCATAGCTTCCCTTGACGCAGAGAGTGCCGCGGTTCACCGCGCTCTCTGCGCCGGGTCTGGCCCGCACTATTTGATTGTCCTTGACCTCCAGGTTGATGCTGCATCCGCATCCGCAGAACGGGCAGATGGTTGACACCTTTACGGGGGACGTCCCGCTGTACGCCCGCTTCTTCTCCATTAGTGCGCCAGTAGGACAGATTGCCACACAGGTTCCACAAAAGGTGCACTCTGAGTTTTCCAGGGGCATGTCGTTCAGCGTTGCTGGCTTTGAGGCAAATCCTCGGTCAATGTAGTCGATAGCGCCCTGGACGACGAGATCATGGTCTGCCCTTATGCACTTGGCGCACAGTATACACTTGCTCAGGTCCCTTTCAATGAAAGGATTGACCTCTTCGATAGTGGCTAGCTGGGGGATCTTCTGGAAGCCCACCAACCCCACGCCCATATCTGAGGCGATCTTGCGGAGCTCGCATTGATTGCCCTTGTCGCACACCATGCAGGAATCGGGATGGCTAGCCAGTATCAGCTTGATTATAGCCTTGCGGCGCTCCACTACTTTGGGTGATTCGGTATTGATAACCATTCCCGGCTCTAGGGGGGTAACGCAGGATGCCGCGAGTTTGCCTGAGCGTTCGTCCTCGACCAGGCAGATGCGGCAGGCGCCTATCGGAGCCAAGTGAGGATCATGGCAGAGTGTGGGTATCTCTACCCCCGATTCCCGTGCCAGTTCCAGTATGGTCATTCCGGGATAGCCGCTTACTTCCCTGCCGTTGAGCGTGATGGTAATTGCTTCCAACTCTCATTCCTCGGTGACGAGACTATTGTAGCCCTCTACACCGTCAGAGGCAACAAGTTATAAGAATCCTGCAGCCTGATAGGCTGCAGGATTCACGATTCACGAAGCCTTTTGCTCGGCTCACAGGGCCCTTATGGCGGACAGAAGCTCTGT
>QIGA01000147.1 GCA_003229915.1 Chloroflexota bacterium | reverse complement strand
GTCTACTTGGATGGCAGCTATGTGACAGGTAAACCAGTACCTGGGGATTTCGATGTATGTTGGGATCCGAAGGGGGTCGACCCAATTAAGCTCGATCCTATTCTTTTGGATTTTGATGACCGACGAAGGAATCAGAAGTTGAAGTATGGAGGGGAGTTTTTCCCATCTAGTGCAAAAGCCGACGGATCCCATACATTTGTTAACTTCTTCCTAACTGATCGAGATACGGGAAAGGGAAAAGGGGTGATACGCATCCAACTCCAATGACCTGGGAGAGGAGCTAGAGAAATGATCACTAACGAACGACAATATCTGATAACAAAGCAACAGCTCAAAAAGCTTCGAACAGCTCTTAGAGATTTCAACTTGAAGGAAGTTGTAGAACGTGTAGATTCGGAGATACTTGCATCAGCAGAAAAGAACGCTCTAAAAAGTGAGGAGGTGTCTCTGGCGAATCAATTGAAGGAATATAAGCTTCTGCGCACGGGTAAAATAACAACGCTTAAGGCTTTGAATTTAGGAGAGCTACCGAATATTCTTATACGCGCGAGAATCGCTCATGGGTTGTCGCAACGCGATCTAGCTGAACTCGCTGGGCTGAAAGAGCAACAGATTCAGAGATATGAAGCTGATGAGTATGCGTCTGCAAATTTGCGCCGCCTCAGCGAGATTGCAGAAGCGTTGAATCTCAATATTACTGAGATTGCAGAGCTCAAGACCAAGCCTTTAACTACAGCAACCGTAAGCGCAGGTGGTCTTGACTGGAGCAAATTTCCTGTGAAAGAGATGTATAGACGTCAATGGTTTAAGGACTTTTCGGGGTCATTGTCTGAGGCCTTGGAGGGAGCAGACACTCTGGTGGGTGATTTCGTGAACAGTGTGATCAGAAGGCCAGTAACAGCATTGCATCGGAAGCAAGTCAGGGCTGGTTCAATAGTTGATGACTATGCTCTGTTGGCTTGGGAATGTAGGATTCTATCTTTGGCAAGCAAAGCAGAGCTTAGATGCCGGTACGAAGACGGATCGATTGATGCTCAATGGATTGCAGAACTTGCGAAAGAAAGCAGGAAGGACAATGGCCCACTATGTGCAAAGGGAAAACTGGCAGAAGCTGGTATTGCATTAGTGGTCGAGCCTCATCTAGCAAATACGCATCTGGACGGAGCAGCATTGCTTCATGACAAGGGGCCGGTGATAGGGCTAACGTTGAGGTACGATCGTTTAGACAATTTCTGGTTCGTGTTGTTTCATGAGTTATTTCATATTATAAAACATCTGCGCAGGGGTAAATTAGAGGGCATCTTCGACGATTTCGATAGTATCAGCACAGATAGACTGACAAAAAGATTGGAAAATGAAGCGAATGCTATGGCTGGAGAAGCTCTTATTCCAGGGGAGATATGGGATTGTGCACTGGCCCGATATGTTCGGACGCCCGAAGCGGTAATAGAAATGGCTGAGGAACTCAATATCAACCCTGCTATCGTAGCAGGGTTGATAAGGCACGAGGCTAAAAACTACATGATCCTGAATGATCTCGTTGGGCAAGGCGAGGTTAGGAAAAACTTCCCTGAGGCCGGTTTCGGCAGGTGAGGAAGGAGGCTCGGCAGTGAGTTTTGGTTCACAGCAATATGTCCCTTGTCTTAGATGGAAGCAGGGAGAATATCAAGCATTGTCTCGGCTATCACCAAAAGCTCAGGAATCTATAGTACCTTTAATCGAGATTCCTGAGATTGGGTGGGATTTTGAAAGCGGTACGAATTCCAAATCAATTGATGAGCACTTGTCTAAGTTTGCTAAGAGGGTGAAGGACAAGTGGGGAGGCCATTGTTTGGTTGATATGCATCTTATCGAATCCTCGCAGCATATGAATAGTGGGCAGCATCCGTTTGTCTTCGTTCTTGAGGATCTTAGGTTGAAAGGCGTATTGTCAATCCCAGTAATATATCTTAAAAAAGACTACGACTGCCAGAATGAAATTAAAGCAATTGTCGCCACTGATATGCGTGGGCTTTGTATTAGAATTAGCCTCGAGGAGGCTGCAAAGCCTGATGTGGCAGCTTCCTTGGGAACACTTATTCAACAATATAACGTCGAAGCTGACAAATGCGATTTCATTCTTGATATAAGAGCACCAAACTTTGAGCCAATTGATAGCTTCGGAAAGTTATTGGAGAAAATCATTGGAAAACTCCCACACCTTAATGAGTGGCGTTCATTCGCGCTGATTGGCACGTCATTTCCCCAGTCGATGGGTGGACTGAAACTGGGGGCATCAATTATTCCGAGAAACGAGTGGAGGCTTTACACGTCCCTTATCAGGCGATTGATCGTTTCGGGTATTCGGATTCCGACCTTTGGTGATTATGGGATTAATCATCCGGATGTCTTACTGCTTGACATGAGATTAGTCAAACCATCAGCTACTGTTAGGTATACGATTGAAGATGGCTGGCTAATACTAAAAGGCTCCAACGTGCGCGATTATAAATATGGTCAATATCGTGGACTATGTAAAGAAGTTGTCGAGTCCGTGTACTATAGCGGAACAACTTTCTCAGAAGGCGACAAGTATATTCATGGCTGTGCGCAGGGCACTGAATCGACCGGACATCTTACGACGTGGCGCTGGGTTGGAACAAACCATCACTTGGAGAAAGTAGTGCAGGATGTCGCCAATTTGTCCGTTGCATAAGGTATTTTCTAATTGTTCTTCGTAGCTCAGATGAATCCAGCTTGCTAACAATACAACAATATAGATTTGCACGTTTCTCTTGTAACTGCTTCCCGCGAATCCCTAAGTTGGCGAGAATCTCTTGAGCTTCGTTTCTCCATAATAGTTGAGCGACTGCATAGTCATCGACATGTGTGTTCTGCTTTGAGCGTCTGATAGTTTTAAAATGTATCGCCCCACGCTGGCCTTCTAGCACAGATATCACTCCCCACCATTCGGGAAGTATAGCTACTGCTTCGCTAAGATGGCACTCAGCCACAATTGCTGCAACACGGTCGAAGACAGCGTTGTAACTGTCTATCTGGTCATTTAATCTACGCAAAGAATCTACATCACTCTTTATTTCGTATCCGATGAGGTGACCGTTAATAACCGCAATGTCTGCTCTACACTTGCCGTGCTGCAATCCTAATTCGTCGACCACAAGGGTTGACGAATTGAAATGGTGCTTACGTAAGCACTTCTGATGAAAGTTGGTTCTGATTTGTAAATCGTACATTTGTTTTTGTACAGCTGCAATTATTTGGCGAATTTTACATTAAAAGTCAAGCACATTCAAATACTACGCAGCGCACGGTTAATCCCCTCATTCTGTCTATTCTGTTCTCCTAGTGCTTCCTTCTTTCTTTTCACAAAAAAATATATCAAGTAAGCTATAAGCCAAATAAAAGCTATACGAGGTTGTTGCACAAACTGGTTATTTGAAGCTAGCGCGAGCACCACTCCAGCTTCAGGCGGGGGGTTTGTGCAACAGGCTCATTACATCTACAATAGAGAAATTTCCAAAGCCTTGTTGGTTGAGCCTCAAAGTATATACTACCTATGTCCCCAAATCTATAAGTAGCCATTTTTATTTTAGGTATAGCATACTGGGTTAGTTTACACATAGTATATCACCCTCTATCAACTGTAACCGAACAGTATGGCTGAAGCCACAACATTGACTAGCCTTAGCTCCTGTGATAGAATTCACAGCTAGGGGCAGTGGGTCATTTCACTTGTCCTCAGGCATCTACCGTGAGTTACCATTGCTTTTCTCGGTCTAAGGGCTTTGTCACCGTGGGCGCGAATAGCCAGAGGGTGATAGGGCTTTTTTTATTTACCGCGCAAGTTGCTTAAATACCAGGCAAAACCTGGATCAAGGAGTGTGTTATGGCCAAAGTAGCGACAAAGCTTTTTCGAGAACCCAAAGAGGCAAATATGGCAATAGAGGAGCTCAAGGCCAAAGGCTACAAGGCAGGGGAGATAGTGGTCGTCGCAAGCGCGGAACGCTCGAAGGATCTGGGCACTGGCATCAAGTCAGTATCCGATACGAGCAAGTTGACGGAGATGGGCGTTCCCGAGGTGACGGTCAGCTACTACCAGTACATTGTCTCGTCGGGTGGCATCGTGGTCGGTGTCCAGGCTGATGAGGACCGCGTTGCCCAGGCCCAAGAGGTGCTGAGGGGGGTTGCTCCCTATACCTGCGATGATAGCTCGTATGCAATCAGCCCGGGATTCCAGGCAGCCGGCCGGATGACCGCAACCAACCCCATGGATGCCGCGATGTCAGGGGACTTTCGAAGATACTAAGGGAGGCAGAAAAAGATGTCCAAGTTCATTGCCACCTCAGCGATTAGAGGTGCTCAAAGTGCAGTCGCGGAAGCGGACGAATTGCTTCAGGATGCTCTGCAGAAACTGGGGCCCGATGCCCCCATTGCATTCAAGGACAAGGCGGGCGGAGGCACAACATTCTACCTCCCGGTCATTTATGGCCTGCTGGGACATAAGGTGGGCAAGCTGGGCGATTTAGTGCCTGTCGTGGAACACGCCAAGAGCCTGTTGCCGCCGGTGCCGAGTGAGGACCTGTGGTTGCCCTATCTTGGGGAAACCCTGGACGCTGGGGCGGCCACCCTGTTTGCCTTTGAAACCATCGAGGGCGTCCGCTTCGCCAAGGGCGAGCAGCCCGAGAAGCGGAACGGCTTCGAATACAACGGGCCTATCAGTGATGTGCAGGCCAGATCGTGGGGCATCCAGTTGGTGGATGGCCGTATGCCCGGCTTCGCCGCGATAGTGGGTGCTGCCAAGAGCAACGAGGTGGCGGTCAAGATCGTGCGTGAGCTTCAATCGAGGGGACAGCTCATTTTCCTGTGCAGCGACAGCAGTGGCCGCTCCATGGTGGACCAGTTGCAGGAGGAAGGTGTGGATATGGGTTATGATACCTATATCGTCCCCTTCGGCTCCGATACCACCTCCGCCATCTACGCCCTGGGCTTTGCCACTATCGCTGCCCTGAGCTTTGGGGGCGTCGCCGCCGGCGATTTTCGCCGCATTCTGCTCTATAACAAGTTCCGCTGCTTCGCTTTCGTCCTCGCCCTGGGCCCGGTTGACGATCGGAAGTATGCCGCAGCCGCCGGGGCTATCAACTACGGCTTCCCCGTGTTCGCCGATACCGTGATCCCCAATATCCTGCCCACCGGAATCACGCAGTTCGAACACGTGGTCAGCATGCCCTTTGACGACATTCCGGGCAAGGATGACCTTGAGAGGGCAGAGAGGCTGGTGCAACGGTGCGTCGAGCTCCGAGGCATCAAGATCAAGATCGCCAAGGTTCCCATTCCCGGTGCCTATGGGCCTGCCTTCGAGGGCGAGGTGGTCCGCAGGGCTGACCTCGCTGCCGAGTTCGGTGGCAAAGGCGGCATGTGCTTCGAATGGCTGCGGATGAATGAGATGGACGATGTCGAGGATGGCAAGATCGAGGTGGTTGGCCCCGATATTGATAGTTTCGAAGAAGGGTCTAAGGTGCCTCTGGGTATCGTGGTCGATGTATCCGGGCGCAAGATGCAGAAGGATTTCGAGCCTGTTCTGGAGCGCCAGATGCATCATATGCTCAACGGTGCCGAGGGATTCTCCCACCAGGGCCAGCGCGATATCACCTGGATACGCATTCACAAGAACGCCATCGCCAAGGGCTTCACGCTGAGGCACATAGGCGACATTCTGCATACCTGCATGCACAACGATTTCGGCGCCATTGTGGATAAGGTGCAGGTAACCCTGCACAGCGACCCTGAGAAGGTAAAGGAGCTGATGGAGCAAGCCCGCGTCGTGTACAAAGAGCGCAACGCTCGTATGTCCGGGCTCACGGATGAAGCCGTGGATACCTTCTATAGCTGCACGCTGTGCCAGTCCTTTGCTCCCAACCACGTCTGTGTCATCAATCCGGAGCGGGTTGGCCTGTGTGGCGCTTATAGCTGGCTTGACTGCCGGGCATCTTTCGAGATCAACCCCAACGGGCCCAACCAGCCTGTGCCCAAGGGGACGATAATCGACGAGTCCATGGGTGAGTTCGAGGGGGTCAACAAGTTCGTCTATGACCATTCCAACAAGAACGTAGAGAGGTTCACCCTCTATTCCCTTATGGACTCTCCTATGACCACCTGCGGCTGCTGCGAGTGCGTCATGGCTATTATTCCTGAGGCCAACGGCGTTATGATCGTGTCGCGCGATGACTACGGCATGACCCCCTCGGGAATGACCTTCACCACCCTGATGGCCACGGTCGGTGGCGGTCTGCAGACGCCCGGTATGATGGGCCACGGCAAGACGTATATAGCAAGCAAGAAGTTCATCTCCGTGGAGGGCGGCATCAAGCGGTTGGTGTGGCTGTCCAAGAATCTGAAGGAGGAGCTAGCGGAGGAACTACAAGAGGCTTGCGAGCGTGAGGGAGTTCCTGATCTCATGGATAAGATCGCCGACGGCAGCACGGTTACCACTGTGGAGGAGCTGCCGACATTCCTTGAGGAGAAGGGACACCCCGCTCTGACGATGGATCCGATTATCTAGGCTGGTATGGCTGGGATGGGGAAAGCATGCTTGTCAAGCAAGGGTCACGTTTGTTGACCCTTGTTTTATGCTGGATTCAGGGAAAGGAGGCTTTTCGGTATGCCAGAAGTAGAGATTCCCATTGAGAAATGGACCGGTGCTGTAAAAGAGGTGAAGCTGGGAGGTGGCGGGCGCAAAGAGGTTGTCGTCGGTGGCGAGACTACATTGCCCTTCCTCACATTCGAGGGCTCCATCCCCAACCCTCCCAAGGTAGCTATCGAAGTCTATGATAAGGAGCCATCCGGGTGGCCCTCGCCCCTGCTATCCGCTTGGGGCGACGCGGTAAAAGACCCGGGAACATGGGCCAAGAAGGCCGTGGAATTCGGCGCCGACATCATATGCCTGAAACTGCTGAGCGCCCATCCTGAGGGCGGTGACACCGGCGCCGCCGAGGCGAAAGCAGTGGTGGACAAGGTGCTTTCGGCTGTCGACATACCTCTCATCGTCATTGGACCTGGTGTAGCGGAGAAAGACAACGAGGTGTTGACGGCAGCTTCGGAGGCGGCACGGGGGCAGCGTGTGGCACTGGGCAATTGTGAGGAGAAGAACTACCGCACCATCGCTGCCGTTTGTATCTCAGATGGCCATGTCGCCATTGCCAAAACCCCGCTTGACATAAACCTGTGTAAACAGCTTAACATTATGCTCTCCGACATAGGGGTGCCTCTGGACTCGACCATAATGGACCCCGATACCGGAGCGCTGGGATACGGAATAGAGTATGGCTACTCGATCAACGAGCGCTTACGACTGGCCGGCCTCGGTGGCGATGCTATGACCACCTTGCCCATCATCAATCATGCCGGCAGTGAGGTGTGGCGGCAGAAAGAGGCGAAGACAGGCGAAGGGGTGCCAGCTACCTGGGGCGACCACGAAGAGCGATCGGTGGTCTGGGAAGCTGTTACTGCTTCAACTGTTATCAATGCCGGCTGCGACATAGTAGTGATGTGTCACCCCAAGGCTGTGGAGCGTATCAAGGCGACTATCGATAAGCTGATGGGCAAATAGGGGAAAGGAGACGTGAGAAAATGGCATTGACGGGAATTCAAATCTACAAGTTCTTGCCTAAGACAAACTGCAAGGAATGTGGCTTTCCAACCTGTTTGGCCTTCGCCATGAAGCTGGCAGCCGCCGGAGTGGAACTCTCGGCTTGCCCCTATGTCAACGATGAGGGTAAAGCGGCGCTGGAAGCCGCCGCCAAGCCCCCGATTCGCCTGGTAACCATCGGCGCTGGGGAGAAGAAGATCGAGGTTGGCAATGAGACGGTTATGTTCCGCCACGAGAAAACCTTCGTCCATCCCACAGGGCTTGTGGTGAGGATCAAGGATACCGCTTCGGCGGATGAGGTGGCCAAGGCCGTGGAGGAAATCAGCGGCTATAGCGTGGACCGCGTCGGGATGACACTTGGAATGGACGGCTTTGCCATCCAGAACGAGTCCGGAGATGCCGCCACGTTCGCCAAGTGTGTTGCTACGGTCAGCTCCCAGACCGACCTCCCGCTGATCTTGATGGCTGGAGACCCGGCCGGCATGAGCGCGGCGCTGGAGAAGGTCGGCGATGCCAAGCCGGCGCTCTACGCCGCGACTAAGGACAATATCGACCAGATGGTAGAGCTGGCCAAGAAATGCGGTTGCCCGCTGGCTATCCGCAGTTCGGATGGACTGAACGAGCTGGCCGAACTGACGGAGAAGGCGGCGGCAGCCGGTGTGAAGGACCTAATCCTCGATCCTGGCATCCGGGGCTTCGCTGATTCGCTCGTCACCCTGACCCAGATCCGCAGGCTGGCCCTGGCGAAACGCTTCGAGCCCCTCGGCTACCCTGTAATCACCTTCCCGGGAGAGGGCGCATCCTCGCTGGATGAGGAAGCGGTACTGGCGGCGCAGCACATCGCCAAGTATGCCAGCATAGTGGTTATCGACCACTTCACGCCAGCATTGGCCCTGAGCCTGATCACTCTGCGGCTTAATATCTACACCGACCCACAGAAGCCGATACAAATGAAGCCGGGTCTCTATCAGATCGGCGAGCCCAAGGCGGACAGCCCGCTTTGTGTCACCACCAACTTCTCGCTGACCTACTTCTCCATAGCCGGGGAACTGGAGAGTGCCGGCTGGCCTTCATGGCTCCTGGTTTGCGATACCGAAGGTCTCTCAGTGCTCACCGCCTGGTCCGCCGGCAAGTTCGACGCTGAGAAGATAGCCAAGGCAGTTAAGGGTGAGAACGCGGCGGAGAAGATGAGCCATCGGAACGTGATCATCCCCGGTGGGGTAGCTGTGCTCAGGGGTGAGCTCGAGGAGGAGCTGCCGGACTGGAAGATCATGGTGGGGCCACGTGAGGCCATGGCTGTTGGTGGTTTCCTCAAGGAGAATTGGAAGAATTAACGCCGCACATGTCAGGCAAGGGGTAGGGGGGGACTGTTTTCGGCCTTCTACCCCTTTCGGCGACTTTCGGGATGTCGCCCACCCTGTGCCAGGAGCCTGCCTGATGATTATGGGCAGGTTGGAGCATCTGCTCCAGGCAATCCTGTTTTGCTAAGTTGTCGGACACTCTCC
>QIGA01000015.1 GCA_003229915.1 Chloroflexota bacterium | reverse complement strand
TTGACTCAGCTCTTACCTGGCGAGGTTTGTCGCTAGAAGGGTGGGAAGCAAATCCGTTTCTAAGGTTAGCTGCCCAGACCTATGGCGACGGTTATATGCTTGCCGGGAAAATGGCCCTGGCTCTACTTATTGGGATGCTGGTGTGGAGGAGAGGAACGCGTCGTTTGAAGGGGCTCCTGAATCTGGGTATGATCCTCGTAATCATTTTAAACGGTATTCTCTTGAGCAGTCCAATGTGGCTGCCGTACTTTGCGGGATTGTAGCAGACAGCCACGATCCAGATTGTGTTCGCCCTCCTCCATCCACTGCTGAACAGCTAGTCGCCTGCCTGAAAATCATGTAATGCTCTAGGCTACCCTCGTTTTACTGAGCTCCCGGACGCCCTCCTGGGGGCTCTTTTGATCTCCTGGTGAGCCAGCTTCATTCTTAGGGCAGCATTCTGGATAAGAGATGAAACTCTATGAATTATCCCTTGACAGACAGAACCATTGTGGATATAATATTCTCAAAATCGAATATGAGAGTATGAATCATGGCTATTCTAACAGAGGACAGGGCTAAATCAGGGCTAAAGTTGGATATCACCTCCAAGTTCTTTCGCGCCCTGGGCGACCCCAGCCGCCTGAAGATTCTCGACTCACTTCTGGATGGGGAAAAGAACGTCTGGGAACTGGTGGGGCTGGTAGGCTCAAGCCAGGGGCGGGTCTCCAATCATCTGGCGTGCCTGAAACAGTGTGGGTTCGTGAATACCCGGCGGGACGGTAAGTTCGTCTACTATAGCATTGCTGACGAGGAGGTTCGCCGCCTGCTGGAGATTTCCCACTCGATGATCGCCAAGAATGCCGAGCAGATATGGGCCTGCACGCGGGTAGGCAGTAGATAATAGCTTACATTAGAGGAGGTCAGCTATGAAAAAGGTCGCTCTGTGCTCAGACTGCCACTGTTGTCCTGCCGTGGAACTGGAGCCGGACAAGGTTCGCATCGGGGAAGGAGGAAACCTGGTAGTGCTTAGCAGAGAAGAGTGGAATACCCTGGTTGAGAAGATAAAGACCGGAGAGCTGAGGGCACTATAACTGACTGGAAGGCCGCTTTGTACCGGCAAAGGGCCAGGTGACTCAGTCTCCATCTATCAATTATCTAGATAAAGGGGGAGCGAATACTGTGGAAAGGTTTGACTTAATCATTATTGGTGGTGGGGCGGCTGCCTTTGCTGCGGCCGCAAAAGCTTCGGAACTGGGGTCTACTGTAGCCATGGTTAACAGCGGGCTGCCCATCGGTGGCACCTGTGTCAATGTAGGCTGTGTGCCCACCAAACTCTTCCTGGAGATGGGCAGCGACTACTACCATGGTCAGCATCCTCGTTTTGAAGCGGTGAAGTATGAGCACTCTTCCGCCTTCGACTTCGAAGCGGCCATGCGGGAGAAAGATGACACCGTCCAAGCCCTCAGGAAAGCCAACTACAGCGATGTATTGACCACTATGCCGACGGTGACCTTCTATCAAGGGCAGGCCAGCTTCATCGCCCAGAAGCAGGTGCGCTTCAGCGACCAAGTCCTGGAGGCTGAGAAACTCATAATAGCTACAGGTTCGTCACCGAAGGTGTTGCCTGTCGCGGGTATAGACAAGGTGGATTATCTCACCCATATTCAAGCCCTGCAGCTCGGCCGCATACCTGAGAGCATGGTCATCGTGGGAGGGCGGGCACAGGCTTTGGAGTTCGCCCAGATGTTTGCCCGCTTTGGGACCAAAGTCACTGTTTTGCAGCGGAGCCCGAGGATCCTCCCCAACGAAGAGTCTGAAATCTCGGATAGCATCAGGGAATGTCTGGAGGAGGAAGGGATTGAGATTCATACAGACGTACGCTTGCAGAAGTTCGAAAAGGATGGCGATTACAAAATCGTTACAGCCCAGGTAGGCCAGAATACAAGGGAGTTTAAGGCACAGCAGCTCCTCATGGCCACGGGGAGGAATCCCAATACCGAGGGCCTCGGGTTAGAAAAAGCTGGGGTTCAGGTCAACGGCGGCGGGGCCATAATAGTGGATGGCGAGCTGCGGACAACAGCCGCTCACATATGGGCGGCGGGCGACGTCATCGGTGAGCCCATGCTGGAGACGGTAGCCGCCAAGGAGGGGAACATCGCCGCCAGCAACGCCCTGGAGGGGACGAAGAAGGCCATCGATTACGATTCGGTGCCGAAGGCCATATTCACCGATCCTCAAGTAGCTAGTGTGGGGCTGACCGAGAAGGAGTCCATGCGGCGCTACAACGCGTGCAGTTGTCGCACCATAGAGATAGCTCAGGTGCCCAAGGCTATGGCCGTCAAGGAGACACGGGGCCTGGTAAAGATGCTCGTTCACCCCGAGACTGAGGTGGTTGTGGGGGTGCACATGGTGGCGCCCATGGCCGCCGACCTTATCCACGAGGCCACCCTGGCGGTGAAGTTCAAGCTCACCGTGAACGACATTATCGACACAGTGCATGTCTTCCCCACCATGAGCGAGGCCATCAAGCGAGTGGCCCAGTCGTTTAGGCGGGACATCTCCAAGATGAGCTGCTGCGTGGAGTGACAGAAGTACCCTAGATCATGCTGACGGAAGCTACAACATGAAAGCCAAGTTTGTGGTTCATCTTGTTTGCTGTGGGAGCCTGCTGCTCCTGATCTTGCTAGGGGTTAACGCTGGTCTGATACTGGGATTGCTGCGCAATAACCCGCTTGTATTCCCGCTTGGGTTGGCACTGATAGCCGGAGTCGTCTATTACGTATGGCGGTACAAATATGCGAGGAGGCGCTCGCGGAGCGAAATCCCGTCTTCGCAGATTCAAGCCGATAAAGGCCGGAACATGTGAGGCCAGGACATTATTGCGGCTCAAAGAATGTGACTAAGGGAGGCGAAAAATGGCTCTAAAAAGTTTTGGACTCAAGATTAGCGGTATGACCTGCCAGGGGTGTGCTGACACTATCAGCCGCTACCTGCGAAAGGAGAAAGGCGTAGCTCAGGTCTCCATAGACTGGGAGGCGGGCAGCGCGATGGTGGTCATTGACCCTGATGTTATTAGCGAGGAGGAAATCCTCCATAACAGTGCTTTTGAGGGCCACTACTCGGTTGAACTGGCAGAGTAGACCATGCCAAGCCATATTGAGGACAAGGAGGCGTTAAATGGACGCAGCGGAAGAACACGCCCACGAGCATGAGTACGTTGACATCGCGGAAGGGGAGATGGTCTCGGCCTATGCCGAAGGCATTCATGAGACTGTTACCCTCCAGTTTAATCAGAAAGGCGTGGCGCTGATGCTCAGCTATGAGGAGGCTTTGGAGCTGGCAGAGGTTATGCGGGCGGTCAAAGAGCATTGTGAGAGCGGAGGCAAGCAACTGGCCTAGTAGTACACGGGGTAACAAGCAGCGCTCTTGAGGAGGAATGGTATGTATGCCGTAGGTCTGGAGAAAGGTAGCCACGGCCTGGTGGTCAGGGAGATACCGAAGCCGTTCATAGAATCCGACAACCAGGTGCTGGTCAAGGTGCTTCAGGCGGGAATCTGTGGCACTGACCGCAATATGATTCGTTGGGGTGAGAAGGATTTTCCTCCTGGGGAAGATTTTCTAGTCTTAGGACACGAGGCAATGGGACAGGTTCAGGTCGTTGGCCCTGGCGTCAAGACGCTGCAACCGGGGGATATTGTAGTGCCAACCGTACGCCGGGGTTGCGGGCAATGTGCCTGCTGCCTCAATGGACAAAGTGATATGTGCTGCACCGGGCTCTACCGGGAGCGAGGCATTCATAAGATCCACGGCTATTTTACCGAGTATTTCGTGGACGACGAGGAATATCTGGCAAAGGTGCCAACAGGGCTGGCTGACCTGGCGGTGTTAACGGAGCCTTTGAGCATCAGCGAGAAGGCCATAAGCCAGCTCCGCACCCTTCAGCTCAGGGTTCTCTGGCTGGCCAGGCACCAGGAGCATCAGCCTGGAGCGAAGGAGTGGGGACATGGCAAGATAGCCCTGGTGATTGGCGCCGGGCCTATAGGTCTTCTGGGTACCGCCTTGCTCCGGTTAGGCGATGCCGAGACCTATGTTATCGAGATTGTAGGAGAGGAGCATATCAAGGTGCAACTGATTCGTGAGCTTGGGGCGCACTATATTGACGGGAGAGGCAAGACTGTTGAGGACATTGTGGCTGAGATGGGCAATCCTGACATCATCCTGGAGGCCAGCGGTGCTTCCAAGTTGGCTCTTAGCCTTATGCCAATCCTGGCCCGCAACGGGGTCTACATCCTCACCGGGATCCCCCGGGGTGAGCGTGAGGTGCAGTTGGATGGCAACCTCATCCTGCGCCAGATGGTGCGCTGTAACCATTTGATTATTGGCAGCCTGAACTCCAACCGGGAGCACTTCGTGACCGCCCTCCATGACCTAGCTAGGCTCAGAGACACCTTTGGCTCCGTGCTGGATAAGGTAATCACCCACCGCTATCATCTGCTGGACTACCAGGAGGCATTCCAGCCCAAAGGAAGCTCGGAGCTCAAGGTCATCTTTGATATGCAGCGGCAACAATGAGAGGTATGAGCCGGAAAGTAATTGGTTATGTACAGGTAGTTACAGCCTTCCTGACCTTGTCCCTGCCACCTGCTATTGACGCTGCCCCTCCTGATCACCCTGCTCGACGGCACAGCCTGGAGTGCCTTTCTCTCCGAAAATACGGCCCTGATTTACGGGCTGGCCACTACCTTCTTTGTGTTCGGCCTGTTGGGAGTGGTAGGGTGGGTACAGCACAGCGAAACCCACCGCTTCTATCTCCCTTCGAGAAGGTGGGTTCTATTTCATTTCACCTACCCTGCACTGCTCCAATCATTCCTGGAGCAGGTGCTCCAGTGTAGTGCTTCCTAAATATCGTTATTCGGCCAATGACACTGGCTCTAAACGCCTTATCCAGATGACTACGGCGCTAACCATTTTTTTCAAAAGTTCGACGAGCTAACGGAGTGTTAGAGACACTACACTAGATACTGGCTGGGATTTGAGGAGTAAGAAAAGGGACACAAGTTAGATGGAGCAAGTCAACAAGCTTCCGGATAGACTGGGCCAATTCATTGGTATTGTTTTCGCCATGGTCGTCGCGAACAGTTTCGCAATGTACAGTACACTGATCCTTCACCCAGAGAACTCTCCACTAGGGTTCGTAGGCCTGCTCGCCGTATATGTGACGATAATCTCAAGCTGGGTGCGATATAACCAGAAAGCCTCGAAGTACCCCTACAGAGAGAATGGGTGGGGTTGGTTCAGATTGGGGGGGGATTTCCTCATTGTAGGTCTATACGCATACCTTCTCTTTTCGCTAACCGCAGTTCAGCAGGATGGCAACCTAGCACGATATCTTTGGGGTTTCACAATTATTTTCTTTGTCTATATTCTGGTTGGTGTTCTGAGGATCAAAGAGCATAGTACACGCAAGGCAAGCAATACTAGGCGGCTTGTTTTTTTCTTCTCCGTCTTTTTTGTCACGGCAGCCACATATCAACTTATCCTTCCTGTTTTCTACCCGACCGTATGGGAAGGAGTTAACTGGATATTCCTTATTGTCCCCCCTGCGCTTAACCTTTTATTCACAAAAGAATGGTGGCGCGAGCGATGAGAATAGGGGAACAGAGCGTTTCAGCGCCTTGATGGCCTATCTGATCACGTCTGTTCCCATATAGGAGCGTAACACTTCGGGGACGGCCACGCTGCCGTCGGGCTGCTGGTAGTTCTCCAGGACGGCGATGACCACACGGGGCAGGGCCAGCCCAGAGCCATTCAGGGTATGGACAAACTGGGGTTTCTCCCCCTGCTGAGGCCGGTAGCGGATATTGGCCCTGCGTGCCTGAAAATCGATGCAATTGCTGCAGGAGCTCACCTCGAGCCACTCGGCGCAGCCGGGAACCCACATCTCGATATCATACGATTTGGTTGCGTTGAATCCGAGTTCGCCGCCGCAAAGCTGCAGCACCCGATAGGGAAGGTCCAGCTTCTGGCAAACCGACTCGGCATCAGCTACCATTATCTCCAGCTCGTCGTCCGAGGTATGAGGCTCGACGAATTTGTAGAGCTCAACCTTATCGAATTGATGCCCTCTCTTGATTCCTCTGGTGTCCTTGCCCGCCGACATACTCTCTCGGCGGAAGCAGGCCGTGTAGGCAACATAGTAGAAGGGCAAAGAGCCCGGCTCCAGGATTTCATCGCGGTGGAGATTGGTCACCGGCACCTCAGCGGTGGGCACAAACCACAAATCATCCTCCTCATCGTGATAGAGATTGTCAGCGAATTTGGGCAGGTTCCCTGATCCCAACATAGTCTCCCGCTTCACCATAAAAGGAGGATAGACCTCGGTATAGCCATGCTCACTTACGTGGAGATCAAGCATAAAGGCGATGAGCGCCCTCTGGAGCTTGGCACCCAAGCCTCTCAGCACATAGAAGCGGCTCCCCGATATCTTCACTCCACGTTCGAAATCTATGATGCCCAGATTTGTCCCGATATCCCAGTGAGGAAGCGGCTCAAAGTCAAATGTTCGTACTTCACCCCAGCTTCTCACCATCACATTGTCGCTCTCGTCCCTGCCAACAGGAACGCTGGGATGTACGAGGTTGGGAATTCTGAGCAAGAGGTCGTTCAACCCCTCTTCGTTGCGGCTTATCTCATGATCCAGGGACTTGATTTGCCCTCCGGTATCCCTCATCTCAGCGAGGAGCGCCTCGGGTTTGTCCTTCATCTGGCCAATATCCTTGCTGGCCTGCCTTCGCTTCGCCCTGAGCCCCTCCACCTCCTGGATCAACCGCCGCCTGTCCTCATCGAGACGGAGGATTTCATCAAGGGCAGCAGCTTCACCGCGTTTGGCCAGTGAATCTCGAACGAGGTCGGGGTTTTGGCGAATAAGCTGCAGGCTAAGCATCGTCGTTATTTCTCTGCTGGGTTGTAGGTGTCCCGAAAGCCTCTGCCGTGGGAATCCCCTCAGATTTTGCGGTCTTGGCTCTTAACTGTGGGAACAGGATAACCTCTCTAATCGACCGCTGGTTGGTCAGGGCCATCACCAGGCGATCGATGCCCACCCCCAACCCCCCTGTAGGAGGCATGCCGTACTCCAAGGCAACGAGGAAGTCCTCGTCCAACCTCTCCACCTCCTCATCCCCCATCACACTGCGCAGGCGTTCCTGTTCCTCGAAGCGTTTCCTCTGCTCTATAGGATCGTTGAGTTCGGTAAAGGCATTAGCGATCTCAATCCCCCCGATGAAACACTCGAACCTCTCCACCAGCCGCGGATCGTCGGGCTTGGTCTTCGCCAGGGGAGACATCTCAACAGGGTAGTCGATAACGAAAGTGGGCTGAATCAGGTCAGGCTCGACGAATGTGGAAAAGAGTTTGTCCACCAGCCGGCCCCAGCTCATGTTCTCCTCCACCCCCACGCCCAATCTCACGGCCTCCTCTCGGAGCGAAGGTAATTCGCGAAACCTCTGGTCGAGGAAATCAACGCCGCATTTCTCAAGTAGCTCATCTCGAAGATTGACCCTGCGCCAAGGCAGGGAGAGGCTGACGATGTCTTCACCGAGAGGGACTTCCTCAGTGCCCAGAACATCCTGGGCGATATAGTATACCATCTGCTCCACCATTTCCATGACATCGTTATAGTCAGCGTAGGCTTCATAGCTCTCGAGCATAGTGAATTCAGGATTGTGCCTGATAGAGATACCTTCGTTGCGGAAGATACGTCCGATCTCGTAGACCTTGTCCAGCCCACCGATGATCAGGCGTTTGAGATACAGTTCGAGAGCAATGCGCAGGTAAAGGTTCTGCTCCAGGGCATGATGATGAGTGGAGAAGGGGCGAGCCATCGCGCCAGCGGCCACAGGCAGCAGCACCGGCGTTTCTACCTCAATGAATCCCCGTTCATCAAGAAAACGTCGCACAGCGGCGATCATGCGGCTACGTACGACGAACAAATGTCTGGCTTCCTCATTGGAAATGAGGTCCAGATACCTCTGGCGATAGCGCCTCTCCACGTCCGTGAGCCCGTGCCATTTCTCTGGCAACGTCTGAAGCGATTTGGAGAGCATGACGAAATCAGAGGCTGCAACAGTGATCTCACCGGTACGTGTCCGGAAACCCTTGCCAGTGACCCCGATGATGTCGCCGATGTCCAGATCATGGAGATGCTGATACTTCGCCTCACCGAGGAGATTCTTGCGGAAATATGCCTGGATCTTGCCAGAGCCGTCTCTGAGATCTATAAAGGTTGCCTTGCCCATGGAGCGGTGGGCAGTGATACGGCCGGCAACTCGTACTTCGGGGCTTTCCGCGTTTCTTCTTTCCCGTTCTTCGAAGAGAGCCGCGGCCTCCTGTGTGGTGTGGGTGCGGCGGTAGCGGTGGGGGTAGGGGTCAATGTTATGGCTGCGAATTCTGTTGAGCTTAGTCAGGCGCTGCTCGGTTATCTCCTCTTTCCTGTCCGCCATCTCATGAGCCTGAGCAGAATGATCAACGGTTTCCTCTCCGCTGAGTCTACTCTATTGCAATCAGCTTTAGCTTGAGCGTGCCTGCCGGAGTCTGAGCTTCAACCTTATTGCCTACCTTCTTCCCCAGCAGGGCACTGCCTACCGGCGACTCGTTGGAGATTCTCCCCTCACCAGGGCTGGCCTCCGCACTGCCGACGATGGTATAGTGCTCCTCTTCCCCATCCACGTTGCGAACCGTGACCTTTGAACCAAGCTTAACCCACTTTGAAGGAGACTTCTCCTCCTCGATTATGGCAGCATTCTTGATCATATTCTCCAGGGTGAGAATCCGTCCCTCGACGAAGGCCTGCTCGTTCTTGGCATCATCATATTCGGCGTTATCGACAGTGCCACCCAGCTCTTTTGCCCTATGAATCTGCTCAGCAACCTGTGGCCGCCGAACCGTCTCCAGATGATCGAGCTCCGCCTTCAGTTTCTCCAGTCCCTCAGGTGTGAGGTAAACCTCTTTCTGTGTCATCTCCCCGTCCTCCAGACAACTAAAAAAGAACGAGAGCCAGCCAACGCTTGGCCACCTGCTCTCGATTATTCAGTACCTATTATAACTGAATTTCCCTCAATTGTAAAGGGATACGTATTCACTCATCTAAAATGTTACCGAGTGGGCATGGTTCACTCAACTAAAAATGTTACTAAGGAGGACGATGCCGAGCGACGAGAAGAT
>QIGA01000089.1 GCA_003229915.1 Chloroflexota bacterium | reverse complement strand
ACATAATTCGTCAGGGGATTGACAAAGTCATACAAAAGTGGTACATCTAGTGCAGTCCGCATTGTCTTGAAATAGCGGACTAGAGGTTGCAATTGCAAGTAGCTGCCAGTCCAGAACAATGCGAACTATTCGGACTAAGGACTTCTTGCAGGCCAGCTACTCTTGTCTCTCAGTCCACCGAAATCGCCAGCCAAACCGGGCAAAAAGGCATCCCGTGAGCGATACCGATTCGCCCCCACGAGTCAGACCAGCGATGATAGTACCAGGGCAGCTATTGCGTTACCCAAACGTAGCATCAGTAGATTACCAAATCGCTGTTGACAGTGATTATGGGCGATGCTATGCTTGGCGCAGCGGTGCAGATGTTAATCGATCGGCCGCTGCTGTCTGTCTGCCACGATTCCACATCAGTACAGCCAGACACCCAGGCAACCATGATGCAACTGAGTCACAAAGGCATAGACGCTCCACCATTGCGGTTGACAGAGACACCATGGTGAATATGCTATCCAGTTTCTCAGTGAGGATCGCACCCTCAGGCACAGGCACGATGGGTCAAGACTACGATCAGCACCACCATAACAAGGCCCTTGCTGCAAAACCTACTTGGTAAAGGAGTCCCAGCCATGATGCTAAAGCGCCTTCTCGCAATACTTGTTCTGTGCGTTGCTTCAGTAACACTGCTGGGCACAGCCCTTGTATACGCCCAGACACCCTCGCCGGCCATCATCGAATCCTACACCATCGAGAATATTGACGGCAGCAACGTAACCAACGGGCCCCTCATGGCCGGTGCTACCTACACAGTTTCTTTCGAGGTTAACGTCGGCGTTGATTTGGCCAACACAACGCTAATCCTTTCCACCCCACTGACAAAAGTGGAGGATATTTACTGGAGCCTCAAAAACGATTATGCCGGAGTGGATACTAACCTGTGGCAGCCAGGACAAGCGGACATCGAGTTCGATGTTGTCAAAGGCCTAGCCAAGTTCACGTTGAAAGGCTCAGTACCGTCAGACTACACGTCGGAGAAGCTTTCCAATGACGACTATCTTCACTTCCCCAGAAATATCTCTCTGGTAAGGCTTTCCTTAGGTCCCGACGCCACCCTGCTTGACGAATTCCCGGTGGAGGTCAGGGATCAGGCAATAGTCGCCTATCAGCAAACGATGACTGAGAAGGCCAGCTTGCTGAAGACGACTGACGCCGATCCCAAGTATGAAAACCTTGCAACGGAGATAATAGCCCTTGCTGAGGGCCTCTACAGCAAGGGCTATGTCGAGGAGGCCACCAGTCTGCTCAATACCCTGCCCGAATCTGCTTCAGATTTTCCAACACCAGTACCAGAAGGCTCATACACAATATACATAGTTATCATTGTCATACTGGCAGTCATATTGATTGCTTTCTTGATCTTGTTCTTCAGAGCCAAGTCCAATAGCAGCTTCATTCGCCAACAAGTTGATGAAGAGGCAGGGAAATTGGATGTGCTTTCAGTCAGGACATCCAAAATAGATAAGCAGCTAGCGCGAGATATCGATCAGGTGAAGGAGCAGCTTGAAAGGATTAGTGGGGGGTGACCGTATGGCTCATGTCAGAAGCTATAATTTCGCTATACAGCTCATAGGCCTGGGGGGAGCGGGAGTCAACATAGTAGAAGCCTTTATAAACAACCGTAAGGCGCTCACCCCTCTCCTCAAGCGGGAAGGTATCCGGATATCCTGCCTGGCCATTGATGTGGCAGATCACGATATTCAGAGCTTGGATGCTTCAGCAAGAAATCTATGGGAAGACCTGAGGGAAGAGGGCATTACCTCAGACAAAATCTCGCTCATTGCCAAGTCAGTTAAGTTCCCGACACCGGAAAGCATGTTCGATTTCATCAACAAATATCCCGAGTATTTGAGCCGAGAAGGGATTGCCCCTCCAAAAGATTACCAGCCCTGGCTGGCTTCATCCATGGACATACCCCCCTTGGCAGGAGGAGTGGGCAGAAGAAGGGCCCTTTCCAAAGCAATATATGGCCTAAACTACCATCACCTGAGATTGCTGGATAACTATATGGACCGCTTTAAGGAGCATCTGTTCACCTCCACCATCCAGCCCGTTGTTTTCGTAATCTACGGTTTGGGCGGCGGGAGTGGCAGCGGCATGGTGCTGGACTTCACCAGACATCTGAGGAAGAAGATGGGCAGCGGAGTGCCCATAATCGGCCTGTGTATCCTCCCCTGTGCCGGCGATGACCCGCCAGCGAAAGGGACATCAGCTTACAGTGCCCTTCTCGAAAACGCTCTGGCCCTGGACAAGCGTAGCAATATTGAGGTCGCCAAGCGATTTGGCCACGCATACGAAAATCCGTTCAGCGCCTTTTTGGTCATGCCCCTGGGGCCAGCTTACAGCAAAACCGCCAGTTTGATCGACGCAAAACGCATTATCGACGATGCCATCATCGACGTCCTGATGAACTCTCTCAGCTTCGATCTAGCCGACCTGCTCAGCAACATAGGTTCGAACATCGACATGGAGGGCAAATGGCTCCATGTGCTGTCCACACTAAGAGTAAGCTACCCGGTGACCGAATTCATAGAGCTTACCAAGATATACCTGGAGCGACTGGATAAAGTGCGGGCACTCAGGCGCGAGAAGAAAGAGGTATACGGAGGGACTCATCCGACGGAAGCTGGCGGCGTAAGCAAAATCATTAACATCTGCTATCAAGACTTGAGAGATATCTACCGTCTGTTACTCATCGAGTCGGGCAAGTACAACGCCGAGGGCTTTGACGAAGCTGTCGATAGCCTGATCAACGCCGACCGTTCCGTTGAGACGGAATACATAATGCACCTCAAGGGAGTAGACGGCTCCATCAAAACCCAGGTCAATGAACTCGGGCGAGCAGTAATGGCGATAGGGCTGGATGCACCCGAAGGGACGGTGGAGTCCATGATCCGCAACGAGGCCTCCAAGCTAATAGCCTCAGGGGGTTGCATCTCCAGGAATTATAGTGAATTCCTCGCTGAAGTTGACGACATCCTCGATAATCTCAGAGACAGCTTGCCCAGCGCTCAACAGCTAACCGCCAAAGAGATTCAGTTAGTCAACGACGTCGCTGAACTTGCTTCCATGATAAGAGACTATCTCGGTAGCCTCAGGCTCTACCTTGAGACCAAGAAACTGGCCGACAAGCTGCAGAAACAGCTCCAGAAGGGCGAAGAAACCGAGACTCAGCAGACAGCGCTTGCCAAAGTCGAGCGAATTATCAACCCCGAACTGGTAGTCCTGTTCTCCCTGCTGTCCTCAATGTTCACTCCCCTAAGCATTCAGTTGAAGAGCATAGATTCTCAACTAGTCAACTGCCGTCGGGTCAAGAGAGTATTGGAAGAAGAGATATCGAGACTCAATTCCAGTATCGACAACCTCGAGCTCAGTAGCAGAGGCAAGCAAGTTGAGAAAAATCGCGCCGCCAGAGAGGTGCAGAGCATCAAGATAGGATTCCTCTCCGCCGGCAAGAAGAAGCTCTGGGATGACAAAAGAAGGAAGCTGGACCATGCTCTAGCGTCAGTGGACGAGGACATGCGCCTGGTGAGCGAAGAATTGGCGCACGTTCAGGGCAAATTGGCTGAATATTCAATCATAGAGAGAAGGTTTGAGGTCAATTCCGACTATCGAAAGCTGCTAACATCAATAACCGATCTCTCGAACCTCCACTACGAGAAGATGAACGAGATGGTGAAGGACAAGGGATTCTACGACAGAACCGCCGAATTGACCGATAATGTCCAGTTGAAGCTCATGCAAAGGATTCTGATGGAGGACGAGGCATCGCTCTCGAATGAGAACATACTCAAAGAGATAATAGACAAAGACAATCTAAAAGAATATCTGTCAAGCGTGCTCGGCATCTTCAGAGTACCAGGCGTAATGGGACTAACCGCCGAGTACAAAACAGACTACATTTGGTTCGCTGTAGTATCACCACGCGGTATTTGGGACCACGACCTGTCTGCCGACGTCAAAGCCACGTTATCCGGTTATATAAGAGAGGACGCGTCAAGAAGCATCGCCATAAGGGAGATCGACTCCACCGACCCTTGGACGGTAAGGTTCATGGTAATTGCCGCCAAGGCTGAGCCACGGTTCCTGGAATGCTACGCTGAGATGAAGCACATATATGACCACACTACTACGGAAGAGAGAACTCTGTCGCATTCATTTCTGCTGGAACACGGTGTCGACATCACCGCGCCCGGTGTACCTACCAAGAATAGTCCCGGGGATACCATAAGAGTTGAGCGGTGAGAAGAATCTCTCCCGCATTTTCTCGGTACCTAAAGTGTGGGCAGGAACAGCATGGAAACCACAGTTCCATATCTGCAGGAGCAAGAATATCCGTTTGATGATGAATTGCTACAGCAGCAGCATGAGATCAGGAGTGCTGAAGAATCATTCCAAACGCTGCTAAGCAGACTCACCGCATCCGGCGTCTTTCTGGCATCCTCACTGATCGTCTACTACTTGTTGCCCTTTTATCCGCCCACGATGGCGGTTTTTTTGGCACTAATACCCGCAGTCATTGCCTATCGCTGGCCCGCGGTAGCCCTGTTCTTGATGCTGCTTTTCGCAGCCCCAGCCTATTCATACCAACTGGGAGTTACAATATGGGCTCTAAGTATTATGGTTACGATAGCGGTCTCTCTCTCATTCGCTTTGAGCAGGCTACCGGGTGCGTCACTTGGCAGCGCTGTGGGGGCCGCAGCCGGCGTCCTCATGCTGACCCCCTATTTCTACCTTTCCCTCCCTTTGCTTGCGGGCATTACTCTCCTCAGGCTTAGAGGTTCGCTAGCCGGCGGGGGATGGGGATTCTTCATGTTCATGGCGTTCTACCTCCCCTTTCTCGCCTTAGCAGACATTTCCGTAGCCCAAGGCGATACCATCCCCCTCTTCCTACGTGTTGACTATGTCCAAGAATCTGCGCTCAGCAACCTCGACATGAATTCGCTGAAGGCTGCCTTCCAGGATCAAATCAATCACAACTTCGGTGGCTTCTCCAGCCTCTCAGCGTATTTCGTTCAAGGATGGGGCGGCATCGCGTTGGTGCTGACCATGTTTACGGCAATTGTCATCGCCCCGCCAATAGTCAACACTACGAGACAGCTAAGGGTAGGTGGGACTATTCTTCACGCCTTGACCCCGCTGATACTCCTCCTGACCGTTGAGTTGGTGTTCTTGGTGCCCTTGCAGTTGCTGGCGGAGCCATTGGGCTATCGCACCGGATTTGCCACCTGGCAAAACATCGCCCTTCTTACTGGCATCATGTTTGCCCTTGGCACCCTGGCTTTCCTGGTGGAGACCTGGATCCACCGCCGCAATCTCAAAGTCGAGCTTAGAAGCGACCTGGCTCTTCTTTCGCTGGAACTTTATGACCTGTTGGACTCCACCAAGAAGTGCCTTCACCAGGTAACGTCCGTGTGCCGCAACATCGACCTGTCAAATGAAAAGGCCATTATCGCTCAATGCGAGGAGAAGGTGTCACTCACACTCGAAAGCACGGGCGTCATGGGACTGCCCCAGTTGGAGTTGAGCTACAATGAATTTTGCGATATGCAGTCGGAACTTCCCAAAATACAACTGCAACTCGAGAACAAACTCTTTGATCACCTCAATGAGTCCAGGCGCACTTACAAGGTTACCGTTGAGCAAGCCCTTGCCCTCGGCATACCTACTATCGAGGATGTCATTGAGACGCCGCAACCATCGCCAGCACACAATGACTACGACTACTCCATCTGGGAACAACAGGAGTTGAACAACGCCTTTCAAAAACTCGCCGTCAAACTGGTATCAACCGGAGACATGGTGGCCAATACCATCAAAGATGAGATCGATCCAGAGTTCTCGCTGACCACCATTGATATCAGCCATGGGTTTCTCAGTCAAGGTAGATTCGAGGAGGCCGCACGGACAATTACTGAGGATCTACAAATCATCGACGGCCGGATAGAGGGCTCCATTGTCGAGCTTGCGCAAAGAGTCGTAGCCATGACTAAGGATTTCAAGGAGGTTATGACTACCCGTCTGATGCCCGTACTTGAATCGATCGGAGATTCAGACTCATTAGGCAGATGCGATGTCACGGTCGGCAAACTGGAGGCTATCACTGGATCAGTACACGAATCGAGAACCCTTGCTGACATAATCAGCATAGTGGAGCAGAGCCGAAAACTGGCTGACCTAGCCACGAGCACAATGAAAGACCTTAGACAAATGATCAAAGACATTGAGGCAGGCAACGACCGGAGATGCCCGACAAAATATAGCTGGGGGAAAAACAGCCATGCTACGAGTGAGATTCAGCAGCTTCTGAGCTCTATCGAGCAAGCCTCCTCTGATCCCACCATTAGCAGCCGATTCAGCTTGATTGAAAAGGCTGTACAAGCGGTGGAACAACAGGCGAAAACGATAAAGCAGTACAGTCAGATCAAGGAATTCCTCATAAACTACCCCAATATCGAGTACATAGTCCAAGAGAAGCTGTCGACCAACCTGGTAGTGGCTAGTTCAGAGCTTCCGGTAAAGCCCGGGTATGCTCTGGAGTATCTGAAAATGTATGCATCTATGCACCACAGCGCGGTCACACTTGACCCCAGATCCGGGGTCCTCAAGCACACCGCCGGAAATGGAACAAACCAGGACGAGATATCTCCATGATCACTGAGCTTCATGAGTTGGCCGGTGATCTTGAAGAGGAGAAACTGCTTGCCCAACTCAAGGACGCTCGTTTGGACGGTGTTGGTAAAGGCAAGCTCTCACTCACCAACAAGCGAGTAGAGTTTGAGCGTAGGAGCGGCTTTCTATCCCCACCGCGTGTGGAGTTCTCCATAGCTCTTTCTGAGGTCTCCTCAGCCAAGATCAAAGACGCATCAAATACCCTCATGCTCGAATGGCTGGATGGGAACGGCGAACGCGTTCTCACTCAATTGGTCCTGCCTGAAAGCGACGCCACCACCCATTTATGCCGATCCCTAAACAAGAAACTCAAGGTGCTGAGACAGGTGGCTGAGCTGCAGGAGCGCAGAGCTTGCTACAAAGCCTTCCTCTGGAAAACCGCGTACCACATATGGCTCATGGCAGATCTGCTATCTCAAGCCGTTCAACAACTCACCCACGAAGACTGGGATGCGGTGGATGCTTCTCTCAATGAAGCTATGGAATCAGCCAAAGCGCTCTCGCTGGAATCTGCGCTGGATGTCAACGACGCGGTTCATGGACTTATCAAGTCCGTCTCCTCCCGTGATGCTCTTCTAGTATTGCGAAACATAACAGCCACCCTTAAGTCCGTAGGCACTGCATTGAGTAGCGATCTCCCCTCTGACGAGAAGTGGGAAGACCTAGCTCTGGAGGATTCACCCGGTCTGAATTGGCGAGACATACGATACATTTTTCTCTTCACCTCCTGGTACAAACTTCTTTCTCTGTGGCACCAGTTGGGCGAGACCAAGAAGATCGAGGATTCACTACCTCGGTTGGTCACGCTTTTGTCCATCCTAGCGGACAGAATCTCCAGACAATCACATCTTGGCAGCTCTGCTACAGGCAAGGACGATTCCAGCATCACTGATTCCATAGACTCAGCAGCCCGGAACTTAGAAACTCTTCTGAAGATCAACGCAGGTATGGCTTAGATGGTTACCCAAGAGTCTGAAGGCAGAAGCACCGTTTGCCCAAACCACCACCAGAATCCGGGTGGCTCGGAGTCGTGCAGCATCTGCGGTCTGCCCATTGTGGATTACGAAATGGAGCTTGAGCTTCTTCTCAGCACCCTGGCTGAGGAGGAACGTCATGTCATGTTTTCCAGGGAGAGGGTATTCATAGGTATCGGAGACCATGGTTGCGGACTCGTCTATGACTTCCACCGATCTTGGGGCAGCGTTCTTAGAGACTCGGAGTTTCTCATGATCAAGTCATCTGGTGATGCTGAGCAACTTACCGACTCGGCTCTCCCAGTTACTTCGAACCAAGGATATACCTCCCCACCGCTATCGCTGCACTTCCTCTCTATGTCCGTGAACAGTCAGGTGGGCTACTTTGGTCTGGGTGAGCGCCTGGCTCGTGACGATATGGAGATGGACGACCGCTTGCTCCGATCCGGTGTCAGATCCTCAGCCGCGAAACAGGCTGTTTTTCTCTTGGCGGCATTAGGTGGGGGAACAGGTAGTGGTGTCAGCCCCTACACTCTCCAGCGGGTCAAGGCCCTCAATCCTCACAGCAGGAGCCTGGTCGTTGCCATGATGCCCGCCGCAGATGAACCAGATAGCGCACATTTCAACGCATTCTGCTCCCTATCTCGCTTCATCGGGACCGATCATGAGCCCTTGGCAGATATCATCCTTCTTGCGGACTTCGATCGGCTCATGAAGATTAGAGGCGTGGGGGCCTCGGGCGAAGAACTGGCCAGAGAATCCCTTCTGTCTCACTTGGTGGCCGCACTAGTAGGTGCTGTCGCTAACAGCAGCCCCAGCGAGGCGGACCCTGACTATCTGGCCAAGATGAGTAGCTCAATGGGGATACATTTTTTTGTCCCCTGCCTGGCAATAGGTCGCAGCCTTGAGATTTTCGGCAGCGTAACAAACGTTCTGGAGAGTGCATTGTCATCCCCTCTGGCTCCGATGGACAAGGAGTCCGTCATGCTATCCTATGTGCTCTTGCAAGTGCCGGACAGGATGGCTTCATCCCTGCATGAGAAGACACTGCGAGCTGAACTCAACAAATGGAACAAAGACAACTTCCCTCGCCTTAAGGGAAGTGCTCTCCAGCTTTCTCATTCCAGCGGGACATCAGACCGTGTCGATCTCTGTCTTCTGCTAGGTGGCACCAAGCTAGGAGTCACAGCGAAGAGGGCACAAGAGGGGTTTGACCGCTTCAAATCGGTCGTGGGCAGAAAGTCCTGGGAACAGGAATTCGGGGTATCCTCCGAGAACCTGCTGGAAATGGAGCAGGTTGTCAACTCATATGATAGCAAGCTAGACGAGATGTCAAGCTAAACTCAGCAAGGCCGAACTGATGAAAGGAGTATCAGCCTCACAACATGCGGCCAAGAGCTTATCCGTCCTTTTGGGCACAGTTCGCCCAACCTGCAGCAGGTAGTACTACCTCACACTAAGGCCGGCGCTGGTACTAGCTCACAGATGAAATGTTGAACACTGCATGGATCGCTTCATTGACCACCTAGATAAGAGGGTTGCCACCTACGTGACATCACAACCAGCGATCGATACCGAGAGCAATACGTTACTCCACGA
>QIGA01000151.1 GCA_003229915.1 Chloroflexota bacterium | reverse complement strand
CAGGAGATATACGAAAGTATAAAAAGCGGAAAACGAAAGAGTCCTAAAAAGCATGGCTAGCTGTATCATGTGCGGTTGAGCGCTTTTGTCTGACCGCTGCCTGCCATTGCCGCCTAAGATCGGATAGATTTGATGTCTTCTCAGTTTCTGGCCTTCCCCGATGACTTCGTATGGGGGGCTGCCACATCTGCCTATCAGATCGAGGGCGCTTGGGATGAGGGTGGTAAAGGGGAATCGATCTGGGATCGCTTTGCCCATACTCCTGGCAGTATCCTGGATGGCAGTACCGGAGATGTAGCCTGCGATCACTACCACCGTTGGTCCGGGGATGTCGCTCTGATGAAAGAACTGGGCCTTAAGGCCTATCGTTTCTCAGTGTCCTGGCCCCGCATCTTGCCCTCGGGACGTGGAAAAGTGAATCAGGCGGGATTGGACTTTTACAGCCGTCTGGTGGATGGGCTGCTGGAAGCGGGTATCGAACCTTTTCCCACCTTGTATCACTGGGACTTACCGCAGAGCCTGCAAAACGAAGGCGGTTGGGCGTCACGTTCGACAGCCGAAGCCTTCGCCGAGTATGCGGACATCGTCAGCCGCCATCTGGGAGACAGGGTAAAGCACTGGATTACCCACAACGAGCCATGGACGGTCACAGTTATGGGCCACCAAAACGGCAGCCACGCGCCGGGGCTGAGAGACTACCCCACTGCGCTTAAAGTCAGCCACCATTTGCTGCTCTCCCATGGCTGGGCTGTGCCGGTGCTGCGGCGCAACAGCCCTGGCGCTGAGATCGGTATCGCGCTTGTCTTATTTCCGCTCGTGCCGGGGCCCTCGAATACTGGCGTCCTCCCAGTCTTTCGCAAGTTCGACGGCTACTTCAATCGCTGGTTTCTCGATCCGCTCTACGGTCGCCGCTATCCGGCTGATGTAGTAGCTGACCACATCGAGGCCGGTCATCTGCCACCGGACGGTCTGACTTTCGTCGAACCGGGCGACCTCGAAGCCATCGCTGCCCCGACTGATTTCCTGGGCGTTAACTACTACTGTCCAGTGATACTGCGCAGCGAAGTCCCGCTCGAAAGCGAGAACGAACCTCTGATTCTCCTTTATCCTGGGCCTGAGTACGAGTACACGAATATGGGCATGATGGTCTATCCCGATGGCCTTCGACAGTTGCTTAACCGGGTGCACTTTGAGTACCAGCCTGGCAAGATTTACATCACCGAGAACGGTGCGAGCTATTCCGACGGTCCCGACCGAGATGGCCGGGTACAGGATCAGCGGCGGTTGAAATTCCTGCGTGACCATCTCGCCTCCGCCCACCGCGCCATCGAATGTGGTGTGCCCCTGGCTGGCTATTTCGTCTGGTCGTTGATGGACAACTTCGAGTGGAACTTTGGCTATGCCCAGCGCTTTGGCATTGTCTGGGTGGACTACGGTACCCAGCAGCGTATTCCCAAAGATAGTGGGCTGTGGTACAAACAGGTCATTGCCGAAAATGGATTCGCTATGCCAGGCTGACATTGTGCGTAGGGACGACCCGCCGAAGTAATCCACAAACCCACTTTATGTGGCGTAGTGCCTCCTGTCACGACGGGGGATTCGTTGCCACTCCCGTGGCAACGCTCATGAGAGGAGAGGAGGCAATGCTATATCCAGGTTGTTCAAAGACTTGCGGTTGTCGCTTTGATTGACTCCGGATCGCTTATATTGAGAACCTGCACTTGCCTGTTGATTCGCTTGATGAGCTTGGAGAGGACTATCCCCGGACCGATTTCAATGAATGTGGAGACACCGGCCTCTACCATGTATTCCACAGAGGGCTGCCACTGAACGCAGTGGCATAGCTGGTGCAGAAGCTCATCTTTGACTTCATCACTGGTGGTTATTGGCTGAGCGGTGCAGTTGGCTACGATAGGAACTTCAGGTGAGCGAAAGTCGATTTGAGAGATAGCCTGGGCCATACCTTCCAAAGCAGGCTGCATCAGGGGCGAGTGGAAAGCGCCGCTGACTCCAAGAGGCACCACGCTGACTGCGCCTCTCGATTGGGCCAGGTCCATGGTGCGCGCTATTGTCTCCTTGGTGCCGCTGACAACGATCTGCCCTGAGCAGTTTATGTTGGCAATCTGGGCGCCGGTCTCCATGCATACCTCCTCCACGGATTCTTCGTCAAGACCGATGATCGCTGCCATGCCTCCAGGCTTGGCTTTGCCTGCTTCTTGCATCAGTCGCCCCCGTTCCCTGACCAGGCGAACTGCATCACCGAATTCAAGGGCGTTCGCAGCCACCAGCGCAGTGTACTCACCGAGACTATGCCCGGCGACGAAGATGGGCCTTATCGTACCGTTGCTCTCCGCGGCTCTTAAGCAGGCGATACTGACTGTCAATATCGCTGGCTGGGAATTTATGGTCTCGCGGAGTTCGTCTTCAGTCCCCTCGAAACAGAGGCGTGAGATGGGGAATTGGAGCGCTTCATCAGCCTCCTCGAAGGCATCCCTGGCTTCGCGTGAACTCTGATAGAGTTCGTAGCCCATTCCGACCACCTGTGATCCCTGCCCGGGAAAGACACAGGCAATCTTGTCTATGAAATTTATCTCCGGCCCGATCATGAGCTGTCCCCGCTATTCAACTTTGCCTGAAATCCTCCGCGATAACCCACTGGATTTCGTTGTCGTCTTTGAGTACGGAAACAATATGATTGTTGTAATGCAGTTGCTCGACTCTAAACAGGCGATCCTGGTAGTCCAGCACAATGTGACTCTCATCGGGAATCGAGATCACCCGACATTTCTTCAGCCCGCCGATGCCGATTCCAACGGCCTTCAAGACCGCCTCTTTTGCAGTCCAATACCGAAAGAAGGTGCTCCATGACCTGCCCTTGCCCAGCTCCCATTCCCCATCATTCGCCACGAGATCAAAGATAGGCTCAGCCCGGGGCCCTATCTCCTCGACATCGATCCCGATCTTTTCGTCACTGACAACCGCTGCAACGCACTTAGGCTTGTGGGAGAGAGACCAGTAGGTACCATCGAATGGGCAGGGGACATCGTCCTCATCTTTCATGAGCTCTCCGAGTATCATCCCGCTCTTTTCCGCACTCAATCTCAGAGCCTCTCTCGCAACCCTGCTAAGCCGGGCTATCCTCTCTTTCCCGGATAGGTCAGGTACGGCTTCGCTCACTGGCAGGACTACTGGAAACAGCGTCATTGGCCCAGTCAAACCCTCATTGCCCTGTCGATCATATCTTTGTCGAAGTAGTTGGTTGACATTCCGCAATCGACGATGATCCCCTGGGCGTTAATGCCGCTGGATCGATCACTCAGAAGAAATGCCGCAGCATTGGCGACCTCTTTGGTTTCGATAGACCTTTTGCGTAGCGTTAGCTGTTCAGCGTAGAGGTAGTAGTCAAGGTATCCTGGTATCCCTGCGGACGAAGATGTTTTCAGCAGCCCTGCGTTAACTGAGTTGAACCTGACCTCGGAAAACGAGCTGAAGGATTTGGCCAGGAAGCATAGAGTTGAATCGAGAGCAGCCTTAACTGGCGCCATCCAACCGTAGGGCTCGGCTGCTATTTTCGTGGCTGAGATCGATATGGTTACTATCGATGCCTTTTTGTCCAGGAGGTCCTTGAACGCATTGGCGATACTGATCAACGAGAAACAGGATATGTCAACGGATTGCAGGAAGTCCTTTTTTCGCGTTTCATGGAACGGCTTAAATCCTTCTTCGTAGTTGGCAAACGCGATGGAATGAACGATACCATTGAGCTTGTGATGCTTCTTGGAGATGTCTTCAGCCAGTTTTATGATTTCGTCATCATGTTCAACATTGCAGATGTAAATGTCGGCGTCCGGGAAAAGCTTGGCGACACCTTCCTTGTGCGCCGTGGACTGAACTACGTAGACAACCTCCGCCCCTGCCTCGGTAAGGACCTGGCTGGTGAAATAGGCGACGCTCTTCTTATTGGCTACCCCAAAGACCAGAAACGTTTTGCCGGCAATGTCTAAGAAGTCCATATGATTCCCCTCTATCTTTTTAAGCTTGAATTTCGGATTCGACTGGGCTATTCAGCCAAGCTTACAGCAAATTCGACCGTTACCACTGTCTTCCCATCGGATGAAGCCTTGCCCTTCATGAAGAAGGCATTGCTCACCTTCTCCACCAGCTCGGATTCCAATTCCAAAAGAGCCCCCGGTTTGACCATATTCTTGAACTTGGCGTTGCTGATTCGGGTCAGAACGGGAGTGCCATCACCAACATCGCCTATGATACGAGAGAGCAGAATCGCCCCGGTTTGAAAAATAGCCTCACAAATCAGCACCCCGGGCATAATTGGATTCCCTGGGTAATGACCTTTGAAGAACGACTCCTCGGGACTTATCTGCTTTGTTGCTCTGATTTTGGTTTCCGTCATCTCAACGACCTTATCGACGAACAGGAACGGTGGCCGGTGAGGTATCGCTTTCAGTACATCCTCCATTTCACAACCCTCCAGTCACTTCAACGGTAGAACCTGTGACGTATGAGGCCTCTTGGGAAGCCAGGAAAAGAACACAGGCGGCCACCTCCTCGGGCTTCCCGAATCTCTTCAAGGGGATCTGCGCGATATAGGAGCCGCGCAATTCATCGGGGAGGTCTTGAATCAGGTCGGTTGCGATGAATCCGGGAGAGACACAATTGACCGTAATGCCTCGCCGTGCCACTTCCTTGGCCAGTGACTTCGTCAGTGCGACTATCCCGGCCTTTGCTGCGGCATAATTTGCCTGACCCTCGAAGCCGAACTTCCCCGAGGGGGAGGTTATGTTGATGATCCGTCCGTATCGTCTCTGCATCAGGCTCATGACCGCAAACTTGGACATATAGAAGATCCCGCTGAGGTTGACATTCAGCACATCGTGCCATTCTGATTCCCTCATCATCGCTAGGACAGCGTCTTTCCGAATACCCGCATTGTTGACAAGGATTTCGAAGCCTTCGTATTGCTTGTCTATATGTTCGAAGAACTTCTCGACGTCTGCGTATTTGGATACATCACATTTCTGGATGTCAATGTTCTCAGCGAACTCGCTGTTGTCTTGCTTAAACTGCGCCGCAGCAGCGTCGTTTGAGGAATAGGTGACAATAACTCGAGCACCCGCTTTCAGGAAACTCTCCGCGATGCCCTTCCCGATCCCTCTGGTACCGCCGGTCACGATGGCGGTCTGTCCCACAAAATCGTGCATCTACTGCCTCCTCTAAAGCGAAATCAGGATCGTAGATATTTATCAACATCGTTCGAGACGATCACCCCGTAGTTAGCCGCGCCCAACCAGCCGGACATGATGATCCCTACCGAGCCGGTATGGAAAAGTCCAGGTACCTCATTGTTGAGTCCCATGCTGCTCTTCAACCCTTCGAATTTGGTGCCGAAGGAAGCGCCGCGTTCGTGAAGTGTGTATCTCTGAAAGGTCTTGGGGGTAGCCGCTTCGGCGTAGTCGATTTTCTCCCGAACTCCGGGAATATATTTGCCCAGCGCATCGATTGCCGATTCGACCAGTTCTTGTTTCGAGGCGCGGTATTCTTCTTCGGGCAGGTATGCCCAGTCTTCGTAGTTGGCATTTGTAGAAGCGACGATGGAGTACATATCGGAGCCTGGACGCGTTTCGGGGTAATATAAAGAGAAGGTTCGACTGGTGATATTCCTGCTGCGAAGCATTTCGGAGTCGAACTTTGCGGCAGTCGAGGTGAAGAGAAGGTCACCAACGTAGTCGATCTTCTCACCCTTCCTGATGCCCATATAGACCTGGCAACTGCTGTTATTGAGGCGCACCCTGGTTGTTTCTCCGATGAAGCTTGGGGAAAAGTGCTCGTCACCGACAAGTTTGTGAATGGTTGACAATAGATTGCCGTTGGAGACTACAGACCTACACTTTATCACCTGACCATTGGCAATAACTCCTGACACCTTCTGATCCTCGACAACAATTCTTTCCGCCGGGCACCTGGTCCGAATATCGACGCCATTTTTTGTAAGCTCATCTCGCATTTTCCCGATAAACTGGTCTGTCCCTCCTTGAACGGTATAAACGCCTTTGCTCATGAAGTTGGAGAACACAATGCCATAGCTTATTGCCGGATCATCGAGGGTCGATCCATTCGCATAGGTGATCGGTTCCATCAGCAAGCGGACGACGTCATCGCGACCAGGGAAAAACTTTTCGAAAAGCTCCCGAATCGTCATGCTTTGGTCGTCATAGTAGTTCATATCCCGCGCCGTGTTGAAGAAGCCTTCGATATTCTCCTGTGGTATCTTGAATCGCTCTCGCAGTATGCGAGTGAAATCCTCCCTGTCAAAGGTTGTGGTGAAGGAGAATTGAGGATTGTCAAACCTGATTCCCTTCAGTTGGACGATCATGGCAGCAATTTCAGGGGACCAGTACTTGCGACAGGTCTTGATCATGCCGACGGGAAATCCGTGTAAGGAGACATCGAAGATGTGTCCGCCCTTCCGCTTGAACCAGGCAGCCAGTCCGCCGAGCTGATGGTGCTGCTCCAGAAGCAAAACCGAATGCCCGCTTCTCGCCAGCATATTGGCGCAGCTCAAGCCCGCCAACCCGCTGCCAATGACGACGACATCGTACTTCGCCCCTATGTCTTTTAAGGAATCGCTCATCGGTAACCTTCCCTCTTCTTATCCTTTCTGTAGCACATGCAGATTTGCTATGGAGATACCACTAAGCATTGCCCCCACTATCCCGAGAAATCCTTGGTCTGTACCGCAAATGAACAGGTTGTCTAAATGGGTTACCCCTGTCTTGATCTTATTCGGTGTGCCATAGACTGCACCGTTCAAGTGACCTGTGAATCTGTAAATAGTTTTAGGAGTGAACATATCCGTGTATACGATTAGGTCGCGAAAATCTGGCACGAATTTTACCACCTCATTAAGCGTGGTTTCAAGCCAGGCGGCCTTTTGTGCTTGGTACTCTTCCGATCCCAGATTATTCCAGAGGTCGAAGTTGGCCATATTGGTTACCCTTATCATGGCTTCAGGCAGAGGGGTTTCGAAGTGGAAATTGTTGGGGCAGCATATAACACCGCTGGAAACGCCGACCAAATCATTCGGCTTTCGATAATCGAATCTATCCGAGTTGTTGAAGAAGGTGATTGTCGTATCGTAACCCATTTCGGCGAGTTCTCTATCCAGGACCATGATGAACTCTACGAATGATAGCTGTCCCACATCTTTCTTGAATCCCCCCGGATCGTAATCAGGCAGAAGTCTCATGGTCTCGACGTAGCCGGCAGATGATATCACCTTGTCAGCCGTCAGCTCGTCACCATTATCGAGTAGCACTGATTCAACTTTGCCGTTGTCGACCTGGATACTCTGCACTCCACACCGCAGCCTTAGTTCGCCACCACACCCCTCGTATTTTTGGATCAGTGCATCGAGAATCTGCCGGACACCGGCGTGGGGCCTGGCGAAACCCTCGCAGAAGATACTATTGAACATGATGACGAACTGCCCGAATTCCATATCGTTTTCTTGGGCATTGCCGTAGTACATGAGGGGGCAGAAGATCATATCAATGAGGAGCGGGTCAGGGATAATCGAGCCCACAACCTCGCGAGCCGAGATCGGTTTTGCGTTTAGGGCTAGTGCGTCATACTCAGAAACGGCTTTAAGCAGCTTTTGGAAGTTGTCAGCTTGAGCGGGGAAGCTATCGGCCACCTCCTGGATGAAGAATTCCAGGTCGTTGTTAAATCGGAGGGTTTTCTCTGGGAATCTAACCGCTGACATCCGCTGTTGGCACAGGGCGAAGTCTTCAGCTTGCAGCTTGAGTTGCCGCAGCAGTTTTGGCAGCGGCGCTGATTTGGTACCCTTGGGAACATAATTGGTCATTGCATGGAGGCCGACATCGAACTTGTGCCCGTCCCGGCTATAGAATGAGTTTAGCCCCCCGATGCGATAATGTCTTTCGAGGATGCAAACCTTTTTGTCGTAGTAGGCCAACCTGATGCCGGCGGCGAGACCGGACATCCCCGCGCCTATAATCAGAACATCGTAATCCATAGCCAGACTCTAAGGAGAGATTTCTCCCCTGTTTTGCAAGGGGAGAAGCTCATGTGAACCTTCGGATTGTGGAATGAAATTGGTATCCCTGTGTTCTCGATTCGCTGACACCTATAGGCTGGATGTTTCCCCCTTTAGTTTCAGGTGGGTGATCACTTCGACTCTACTGCGCGAATCTTCTGACAATTACGACGGAGTTGATGCCTACCATTCCGAAAGAGTTGTTCAAGATGTAGTCGACCTTATCGACCTTTTTGGGTTCATTGATTATGAGGTTCTTAAGGGCGCAATCAGGGTCCAGGTTGTCCACATTTATCGTCTGGTGAACCATATGGTCTTCAAAGGAGGGCAAGTTGCCCACCAATTCCAGGGCGCCGGCTGCTCCCATCGTATGGCCGATATAGCTTTTGGTGTTGTTTATGTATGCATTCGAATTGCCCCTTAGAACTTCTCTGATCGCCTGACATTCCGCCTTGTCGCCTTCAGGGGTTCCAGTGGCGTGGGTGTTGATAATATCGATATCACTCGCTGATAAGTCGGCTTCCTTGAGAGCACGGTTTATACACTCAGCTTGCCTTTGTGGGTTCGGAAGAACGTAATCAAACGCATCTGAATTGATGGCGTAACCGACGATTTCGCCGTAAATTCTGGCGCCTCTTTCGAGTGCATCATTCAATCTCTCCAGAACGCAGATACAGCCGCCTTCGGAAACGACAACGCCGTTTCGGTCTCTGTCGAAGGGTCGTGATGCTTTCTGAGGGTCGGGATGATTCGCCAAAGCACGCTCGCTCCTGAAGCTGGCAAAAATGCCAAAGGCATGGATAACCTCGGAAACGCCACCGGCCAGGGCCAAATCGACTTCGCCCAGGCGCAGCATCTGTGCACCATGTATAAGTCCAATGTTGCCAGCGGCGCAAGCACCTCCCAGCGTGTAGTGTGGCCCGGTAATCCCCATGTTCATAGTGACTTCACCGGCCGGCTCATTGGCCACGCTTCTTGGGCTATGGTGGTGGGACCAGACATCTACATTATAGTTAAATTGCTTTATGTTGTAGATTTCCTTTTCGGTTTGCACGTTGCCGTGTTCGGTAATTCCGACATAGACGCCGATTCTCGATTTGTCTGTGGAGTCAAGGTCCAATCTCGCGTCAGCGACTGCTTCGTGAGAGCAGTAGATAGCAAAGGACCCTGCTCGCGTTCCCCGACGCAGTTCCTTCTTCGTCTGATACTTCGATGCGTCAAAGTCACACGCGCCCGCTATGACTTGGCCCATATAGTGGGCGTCGATTGTCCCTATACCGGATTTGCCAGCAAGCAAG
>QIGA01000001.1 GCA_003229915.1 Chloroflexota bacterium | reverse complement strand
CGATCTTCGTAGGGGCGCGGTGACCGTGCCCCTACCCAAGGTTGAGACCTCATTCTTCGAAGAGCTCAGGACAGACCCCGACATCTCCGAACAAGGTAGGGGCGTTCAATTGAACGCCCCTACAGGCTCAGCCTCATCCCCTCGTGAGCAACCGTTATGCTCGCACCCAACTCCAGAGCTACACGTCCTACTTCTTCCTTGATCTCGTCCTCGAACTGGGGACTGAGGTGGATGGGCACGACCGGCGGGAGATAGCCCTTGACCTTTTTGAACAGAGCCAACTCCTCGCCAAGCAAATAGGGGGTAAGGTGATTGGAGGAGACCGCGTGCTCCTCCAACCTATTGGGCAAGGTCACATCGATAAAAAGCAGATGCGGCGACAGGTGCTCCCAGCAAGAGGACAAACCAGGCCCCGTATCCCCACTGTAGAAGAAGCTCTTCCCCTCACCCGAGGTAATCTGATAGCCCACCGTGGCAGCGCCGTGCTTCACGGGAACAGCCAGCACTTTGTAGCCGTCGACATCCTCGACCTTGTGGGGCTCCAGGGGGCTGAATGTCAGTGAGGGGTTGGCAGCAGGGACCTTGGTGAAATCGGGATATATGACATCGTTGAGAAGGTGATCGGAGATAGCGGCGAGCGTGCTGGCCTGGGCATAGACCCGGATATTCCCCTCGAAGTAAGTGGTATTGAGCGCGATGGCAGCGATGTCCCTCACGTGATCATAGTGGCAGTGGGTGAGCAGAATAGAGGTCACTCTTTCCTGCTCTGAAAGGGAAAGGCTGGAGGTAAGCGCCCCCGCATCCACCACGAGAACACCATCGATGAGCAAGGACGTCAGCTTGCTTGTCGCCGATTCGACGTTGTGCGCCCCCAGGACCCTGATCTCCATCTCGCAATTTCCTTTCTACAAAAGTCGACCTCAGCGGGTAACCCGCAGGGGATTGAAATCAGTGTCGTAATCGTAGGTATCGAGGCCCTCTTTTTTCTTCAGGTAGTTCACCACAGCGTAGGTGAGCGGGGTGGCCGCCACCTCGTACAGCGTTTTGACCAGCCAGTGGGTAAGGATTATGCCGCCAAGAACAACCCCGGGCAACGTACCAGCGAAGGCGATGGCGATAAAAACCGCGGCATCTAGTCCCTGACCGACGATAGTGGAGCTGATAGTTCTAGCCCACAGGAAGCGCCCCTTGGTCCTGATCTTCATCTTGGCCAGGATGAAGGAATTGGCGAACTCGCCAACGAGATAAGCGGCGAAGGAGGCTGCCAGAATACGGGGGGCATAGCCCAGGATACGGTCATAGGCAGTCTGAACATCGGCATCAAGCGCCGGAATCTGCCCCGCCACCCAGAAAGCAGTCACCGCGATCAAGTTACTGAAGAACCCCAGCCAGATCACACGGCGCGCCTGGCGATAGCCATAGACCTCGGTGAGTATATCGCCAAAGATGTAGCTCAGGGGAAAAATGACGATCGCAGCGGGCAGCGGCGCTGGGAGCTCCAGACTGCCGAGCTTCCACGGCCCAATGCCCAGGGTTATCAGTTTGACAGCGATGATATTCGCGGTAATGAGGGAAGTGATGAAGACAGCAGCAACAACAAGAAAACGTTGTGAGATGACCATCACCCTTTAGATCCAGCGCCTCGAACGGAAGAAAGCCAGCATAAGCGCGATGATACCGATCATAGCCACGATTATTCCGGCAAAGGCGGCAGGGCTGTCAACAGGCATGGGGTAGATATTCATGCCCAAGATGCTGGCAACTAATGTCAGGGGCAGCATTATCGTCGAGATGATGGTCAGCACCCGGATGACCTCATTTATGCGAAACGAGATTAGCGTATTATTGGTATCGCTAAGACCCTCGACTACCTCCTTATAGTCATCGAGGGTATCTCGAATCTTGCGCAAGTGGTCCGCTATGTCGCCGAAGTAGATTTCGGGGTCTTCCTTGAAAACAGGCCACTCTTTCTGCTCCAGCAGCTCCACAGCTTCCGTCTGGGGCCTGATAATTCGCCGAAATGATATGATATCGCGCCGCAACACTGCTACATCCTCGACCGTTCCCCGCGGATTCTCACCGAAGATACGATCCTCAACCTCATCGATGTTCTCACCGATCTTGTTTAATATGGGGAAGCAATAGTTAACCAGCCTGTCGAGGATGAGATACAGCAAGTAGCCAGAGCTGCGGCCCATGCTTTCCTCTCTGGTTTTCTCATTCGTCTCACACGCTCTAAAGAAAGTCACCAGAGACTTGAGGCCACCATGATGCAGGGTTATCAAGTAATCCTCACCGATGAATATGGAAACCTGGCTTGATGTGGTGACCCGGGCCTGAGGATTGAACACAGGGAAATGGAACACCATAAAGAAGTAATCTTCGTACTCGTCGATCTTCGGCATCTGGATCTTACTCAAGCAGTCATCCAGATCGAGACGATGAAAGGGATAGCGTTCAGCGAGATACTTTGTCTCCTCCTCCGTAGGCCTTTCTATGTTGACCCAGGTCAGCTTTCCCCAGGTGATCGACGTAATGGTGGGCTCTGTTTTGGCAACAGTGGATGCAGCCACACGAGCACGACGTCTCATCCTGACCGGCGGCCTGGTTATCCGTCCTATCTTCATGAGTAGAAGACAACTCCGGTTATTGTCAGATAGAGGAAAGGTATCTCTCGGCAGAGATAGCAGCGGTAGCTCCGTCACCAACGGCGGAGGAGACCTGCCGTGGCGAGCCCGCACGTATGTCACCAGCGGCGTACACCCCTGGCACCCCTGTTTCCATCTGCTCATTGACCAGTATAAAGCCTTCTGGAGATAAGGCAAGCACCCCTTCCAGATAGCCCGTGTTGGGGCGCAGGCCAACAGCTATGAAAACACCCGAAACCTCCAAGAGCGCCTCCGCCTCTGTTTTCACATTCATCAATCTCAGTTGCCTGACCTCACTATTTCCCTCGATTGATTTCACCACTGTATCCCATAAAAACTCAATCTTAGGTTGAGCAAAAGCCCTTTCTTGAAGTATCCTGGTCGCCCTTAGCTGGTCACGGCGATGGATAACGACCACCTTCGATGCAAATCTGGTAAGAAAAAGGGCATCGCTCAGCGCAATATTGCCCCCTCCCACCACCGCGATCACCTGGTCACGAAAGAAGGCCCCATCGCACGTAGCGCAGTATGACACCCCTCTACCCCTAAGCTCCTCTTCACCAGGCACACCCAACTTGCTATGCTCGGAGCCACCGGCGATGATGAGCGCCTTCGCATGATATTGGCCCTCACTGGTACGCACCGTTTTCTGCTCCCCCGCCACCTCGATCCCGTCCACTTCCGCCACAGATATTTCAAGGCCATATTTCGTCGCCTGCCGCTCCATCAATGAGGCCAGTTCCGCGCCGGAGATGCCCTCCGGGAACCCCGGGTAATTCTCAACAAGCTCCGCATTCACTATCTGACCTCCAGGCATAGCCCTTTCAATCAGCAAGGTAGGCAACCTCGACCTCGCAGCATACATGCCCGCGCTGAGCCCGGCAGGCCCGCCCCCGATAATGATCAACTCGTAGGGATCACCCACGTCTGCACTCCATCACAAACTCAATGGCCATAATACGGATCACACCCATTCTACCACGCCAGACAGAGAACCCCCACTTTGCTATCGCCAAAGGGGGGCCGGACTCCGTTGGAAGGTAAGAGCCAATCTTAACCCTGATTAGGTCAGGGAAGCATCGAGGTGCTTCTTCAGCTCCGCCTTGGACCTGAGACCCACGATCTGCGTCATCGGCTTGCCATCTTTGAAGAGCAGCAGGGTGGGAATACTGCGAACGCCATACTCCGTTGCCGATTTGGGGTTCTCATCCACATTAAGCTTGCCAAACCCTATCTGCCCTTCGTACTCCCCGGCCAACTCCTCCACTATCGGGGCGATGGCGCGACATGGTCCACACCAAGGAGCCCAGAAATCGACCAGAAAAGGCATCTTAGCCTCGATTACAACTTCGTTGAAACTGTTGTCATCCACATGCTGTGGCGCGGCCATATTTACCTCCGTGATAGTTTTATTGCCAGACTAGCCCCTGAAGGCCCCGGCTACATCCTGCGAAACCTCTCGCTTGGCCGTGATGATTGCATTCTTTATGGCGTCGGCATCGCTGCGTCCGTGGGCCACGATGACATTGCCATTGACGCCGAATAGAAGAGCGCCACCATATTCCCTATAATCCAGGGTGCCAATGACAGAGTGAAAGGTGGGTTCGAGAAGACCAGCGGCCTCTTTAAGATTCGGGTTCTCAGCCACGGCCTTTCGCAGAGCGCCAATAAGCATTTCGCCAAGTCCCTCACCCAGCTTGAGGAGCACATTGCCAGTGAAGCCATCGGTCACAATCACATCAGCCCGACCACTGGCTATGTCTCTCCCCTCAACATTGCCGATAAAGTTGAGCTTGGATTTCCTCAACATCTTGTGCGTCTTCTGAACCATCTGACTGCCCTTGGTATCCTCCTCACCGCTTGAGAGCAGACCGATTCGAGGCCTTCCCATGCCAAAGATCCTCTCCATATAGATACTTCCCATCTTGGCGAAATGAACAAGCGATGTCGCCTTACAGTCAGCGTTAGCCCCGAGGTCGAGGCAGAGTAGCGGTCCTGTTGGGAAGGGGAAAACCGCTCCCAAGGCAGGACGGTGAATCCCTTTGGTTCGGCCCAACATCAGGGTAGCCGCGGTCATCACTGCCCCGGTATTGCCCGCGGACACAAATGCCGCCACCTCCCCACGTTTGAGCAGGTCAATCCCAACGACAATGGATGACTCCCTCTTTTCCTTGACCGCCGCAACCGGACGCTCCTCCATCGCTATTACCTCGCTGGCATGGACAATATCCAGTACACGGCCGGTAGAGTTGTGTTTATCCAATTCCTCTCGCACTGCGTTCTCCCGCCCTACCAGAATAATGTCTATTATGTCGTCATCGACTGCCGCGAGCGCCCCTTTTACTATCTCTTCAGGGGCGTGATCACCACCCATCGCATCCAGAGCGATCTTGGTTTTCTTAGATGCTATCCCCTTGAGCACGGCTGGCTCCCTCCCACAGGTCGCAACGCCCACCCTGATAGGCAACGACCCTGTCGTTTTGGAATATACGGGCAACCTCACAATGATCAACGCACACTTCACACTCAAAGGAGAAGCTGCGATAGCTCACCTCACTCACCTCGAACCCCGCAAAGGCGGTCGATTTGCCATTGCCGGACATTTCTTCGCGAACGAGGAGCGCTGCTCCAATAGCCCCCATTGCTTCATGATAAAGTGGGACGATGATCTCAGCGTTCAGGCTTTCTTCAAATGCGCGGATAATTCCTTCGTTGAAGGCGACTCCTCCCTGAAACACGATAGGAGATGGCATCTCTTGCCCCATACCCACGTCGTTCAGGTAGTTGCGAACAAGGGCCCGACACAGACCATAGGCTATGTCCTCAGTCCCATATCCCATTTGCTGCTTATGTATCATACCAGACTCAGCGAACACAGTACACCGCCCGTCGATGCGAACCGGAGCCTTACTCCGAAGAGCGTGCTCACCGAAGTCCTCGATACGGATATTCAGCCGTGATGCCTGCTGTTCGAGGAAGCTCCCGGTACCAGCGGCACAAACCGTATTCATAGCGAAATCGGCCACCATGCCATCACGAACCATGATCAGCTTCGAATCCTGTCCCCCGATCTCGATGATCGTGCGCACGTCGGGGACGTAATGCAGCGTAGCTACAGCCTGCGTTGTGATCTCGTTCTTGACCACATCCGCCCCCAGGATAACCCCTGCAAGATAGCGGGCGCTGCCTGTGGTACACACGCCTCGAATTTCACCTCGCGAAGGGACCTGTCCCCGTATCTCTCTAAGTCCCTGCTGTATGATGACAATCGGTTTGCCCTCAGTGCGAAGATAGTTGCAGGCAACGAGTTCGCCAGCTCCGTTCACCAGAGCGAACTTGGTAGTGACCGAGCCAACATCGACACCGAGATAGACTTCCATTTCCCTCTGACACCCTTCGGTTTGAATTAGTATAGATATTGACAACTAGCGGGTCAAGCATTTTCACAAGTAACATTCTCGCCGATTGGCTACTCAGTTTATTGCGTTCTCAATGTGGTCCAATCGCGAGATTCCGCCATGGGGAGTGAGTTCCACCGCCACCACGTCGATACGCCATGACGGAGGGGGTCCCTCAAGGGACTGCAGATAGATATTGGCGAGCAAGATCAGCCTCTCCCTTTTGGAAGAAGTAACCGACTCTTCAGGAGTGCCGAAATCACGGCTCTTCTTGGTGCGCACTTCGACGAAAACTATACATTCGCCCTGCCGGGCAATTACATCTATCTCCCCCTGCCGACAACGGAAGTTTGTCTGCAGAATCTCGTACCCAAGACCCTTCAAGAAGTCCACCGCCAGCTTCTCCCCTGCGGCACCGACCTCTCTACGTGTTGATGTCACAACCTTATTGCCCGTACTTTCTCGTCCTGAATTAGCTCCAGCGAACCGATCCCGATGCGCCGGACAGCTCCGGTTGCTGTAACCGAGAACAAGCCTTCTGAGACGCGTCAGTAACGAATCTTGAGACATCTTTCTTTCCGACATCGCGTGCCTCACGGGATTTGTCCTTGCCATGATGTGATCTCCCTCCACCGGGCACAGTGGCTTGAGGATCACATACGAGCAGCCTCATTCTATCATCTATTGTCAAGTATGTCAGAACCAGGAAAGCACAGGTGGTCTATGGAATCGAGGAACCCACCACCTGCGTTTGTCCGCCTAGGGACCTAGCGCCTGAGAGGCACTGAGAGGCCCGCGGCGCTCTCACGCGCTTGAAGGCGGGGAAAAACATAAGGGTGCTGCTACAGACATCCTGAGACAGCTTACAGCACCTCAGATTGCGATCGGGTGCTCCCCTGCCGAATATCTGCAATTAACGTAGGGGTGTTCAATCCTTCCGTGGAAGGACGCCCCTATACATAGCTCACGGTAGAAGCAGTCCCGTCACCCTTTGGCACCGTGCCCCCGGGACGAGGGTACACTACTGAGGCAACTTCCGCAAAGGTGCCAGACTCAGCAGGAACTTCTTTACCCCTGCGTCACCTTTGAAAGCGATCGTCACCTGATGATCACCGCCGGAGGCGAGGCAGTTGACCACAATGCCCTCGCCGAACATGTCATGCCTGACATGATCGCCGGCTTTCAAGGGGGGACTGGGGCAGGTGCCTGCGGCTTGCCGTTCACCCTCTTTCCCGACAGACGAGACTTGAGTGCGTACAGAGCGGCGGTGATGTGCTCCACCTTCTGTCGGAGCGCCAGGGGAAGTCACCAAATGCGAAGGGATATCGCCCAAGAAACGTGATGGGGGGTTGTGCGCGCTGCCTCCCATGAGGCTGCGGCGCAATGCATGAATCAGATAGACCCTTTCCTTGGCCCTGGTTATCCCCACATAACACAGGCGGCGCTCCTCCTCCATCTGCTCTGGGTCGGGGATCGACCTGAAATGGGGCAGAACACCCTCCTCCATACCCACGATGAACACCACGGGGAACTCCAGGCCTTTGGCCTGATGCAGGGTGATGAGCGTCACCGCATCCACCTTCTCATCCAAAGCATCGACATCAGAGACCAGGGCCACCTCTTCCAGAAAATAGGCCAGGCTATCGCGGGGCTCGAGATCCCGGTATCCCGCGGCCACGGTGCGCAATTCCATAACGTTCTCCCACCTCTCCTCCCCATCCGCGCTTTCCAGCGTGTACCTCTTATAGCCGGTTTTATCGAGTACCAGGTCAAAGAGATCGACCAGGTTCAACTCCTCGCTCTTGGCGATGAGTTCATCGAGTATATTCAGGAAACTGCCCAGCGTCTGAATGCTTCGAGTCGTAAGGGGAGTAGGCTCCTCTCCCTGGGCTATAAGCTTGAGGGCATCGTAGTATGACAAGCCCCTCTCATTTGCACATTCAGTGAGTTCGGCGACGGTGCGCTGCCCAATGCCCCGTCCGGGGACATTTATTATGCGGGCGAGACTGACGCTGTCATAGGGGTTATAGATCAATCTAAGGTAGGCGATAACATCCTTGACCTCGCGCCGCTCATAGAAACGTGTGTTCCCCACCAACCTGTAAGGGAATCCGTAGCGCACAAATGCTTCCTCAAGCGCCCGCGACTGTGCGTTCGTACGGTACATGATAGCGCAATCGCCGGCCTTCCAGCGTCCATCGGCCACCAGCCTTTCCAATTCACTGACCACGAAGTGTGCCTCCTCGTGCTCGCTATAGGTCTCCGCTAAGATAATGCGGGTGCCGGCATCGTTCTCCGTCCAGAGGTTCTTCTCCTTGCGCTGCTGGTTGGCAGCGATTACGTGGTCGGCAGCCTCGAGGATAGTCTGGGTAGAGCGATAGTTCTGCTCCAGGAATAAGACCTTGACATTGGGGTAGTCTTTTTCAAAGCCAAGAATATGGCGCAGGTCAGCGTGTCTCCAGGAGTAGATCGATTGATCGGGGTCGCCGACGACACAGATATTGCGATATTTTCCCGCCAGTTGCGTGGACAGAATGTACTGTGCGCGGTTAGTGTCTTGAAACTCATCGATCATCACGTGCAGGTAGCGCGACTGATACTTGGCCAGGACATCGGGGTGGCTGCGGAACAGGCGCGCCGTGCTCATAATCAGATCGTCGAAGTCCAGTGCGTTACTCTCGGCAAGAAGCTCCTGGTAGCGCTCATACACCCGTGCCACCACTTCCTCGTAGTAGCTGCCAACCAGCCCCCTGTAGTCATGCGGAGCAAGGAGCCTGGCTTTGGCCGAGGAGATCGCAGAGCTGATGCCGCGAGGAGGATACTGCTTGGGGTCGAGTTCGACCTGCTCGATGCTGCGCTTGAGCAGACTGAGATGGTCGCTATCATCATAGATAACGAAGCTTCTATCGACACCAATGTGCCGCGCCTCCGTGCGGAGAATGCGGACGCAGGTGGCATGGAAGGTGCCCAAGGTCAGTCCCTCAACCGCCTGCCCGACCAGTTGCTGGATCCTCTCCCTCATCTCGCGGGCTGCCTTGTTGGTGAAAGTGACCGCCAGGATGCGATGAGGACTGATGCCGCAGACGGTGATGAGATAGGCTACTCGGTGAGCGATGACCCTGGTCTTTCCCGATCCCGGTCCCGCTATGATGAGAACCGGGCCCTCTGTGGTCTCCACAGCCTCTCTTTGGACAGGATTGAGACCGTCTAGAAAATCCATATTGCACCAAGGCCATTATATCAACGCAGCCCAAAAATAGCGACCAGAACACCAGTCAGTTGCTAAGCGCGGGGTGTAGGGGCGTCCTTCCACGGAAGGATGGAACGCCCTAACGCCCGTGAGATTGCTTCGCTGCGCTCGCAACGACACCCAAAATTCTGGCTTTTAAAGCCAATCGCTATTTCGGGGACGCAGTAGGCTGACTTCAATGTGAGGCGGTCTGTGCTATAATTGCCACAAGCCACCTTATTCTCTCCATAGATAGCTAGCGCGCGGTTCAAATAGATATGTCTAAGTTGCCCCAGGTCAAAGGTGATAGACTAGTAAGTGCCCTTGGAAAAGAGGGCTGGTATGTTGACCGCACCCGTGGCAGCCATGTTATTATGAAACACGAAGGCAAACTTGACACTAAGATAATCATCCCTATCCATAGAAAGCCAGTGAAGCCTGGAACTCTAAGCAACATCTTGAAGAAGGCAGAGCTCTCGGCAGAGGAGATTAAGAAGCTTCTCTAGGAGGCTGATGATGTTGAGATATACCGTTATCCTTGTGCCCGAAGAGGAGGGTGGATATTCTGTGGAAGTGCCCGCTCTTCCGGGCTGCTACACTCAAGGAGAGACTAGGAAAGAGGCCATAGCTATGGCCAAAGAGGCGATAGAGCTGTACTTAGAGTCCTGTAAAGCCCATGGCGAGCGTATACCCGAAGAATCCAGTATTGAGTCGTTGGTCATTGAAGTCAAGGAGCCAGTTGCATAGGTATGTAACTGGCACATTCTCATGCAGGCACGGGTTCATATCCTTCTCGTTTTATATGTACCTCAAGCTCATCCCACACCAACGCGCCCACACCGCCAGCCTAATGAGCCCAGCTAATAGGTGAACAGGGGCTGGTCTATGGTGATGATCCGCTTCTCCCTGGCCATCTCCTCTCTGAGGTACTTGGGTATAGAGAACATTCCGCGGTGGGTAAGCCCGTCGTAGAAGCGAAGGGTTTTGTTGATCCGACTCGATATTCTGCGATCAACCTCCTCTGGGGAAAGATCGCGGGGGTCCAAAATCCGGGAAGCCGTAGCGAAGCCCCAGGTGCCGCCGAAAGAAGGTATCTCCACCTGATAGGGTGCTACTGCGGAGAATGCCGTTCGCAAGGTATTAGCCACCGCGATAAAGCCCAGCGAGATGATCATGCTCGTTGAGCCCGACTGAAGGGAGATCAGTCCATCCGCCGCCAACTTATCCCTCAGGCTTTGATAGAACTCCCGGGTGTACAGCAGGTAGGCTGGCCCCTCCTCAAGCGGCTCGGTTAGATCGATGATGACCACGTCAAACTTCTCCTGGGTATCGTCGAGATATTTCAGAGCGTCTACATGCAGAAGCTCGACCCGACTGTCGTCGAAAGAGCCCTGGCTAAGAGAAGGAAGGAACTCTCTGCTGATGTCTGTCACCTCTTTGTCGATATCGACCATCACCACCCTTTTCACCGTGCTGTGCGCCAGCACTTCCCTCAATGTGGCCCCCTCACCACCACCGGCGATGAAAACAGTCTCGGGCTTAGGATGAGTGATCATCGGAGGGTGAACCAAGGCTTCATGGTAGATGAATTCATCCGTTTCACTGCACTGGATCTTGCCATCCAGAATCAGGCACTTGCCGAAGCCGGGGGTATCGATAACCTGAATAGACTGGAAACCTGTTTCGCCGGTGTAGAGTATGTCGCTGATGCTGAACTGCTGTATCAGGTGGGGAGTAACGAACTCCCAAAACCAGTTTGCTCCCATTCTACTCACAGACTAAAACCCCCTTTTCAGCTCCACTATGGCGGGATTCTTGCTCTCGAACTTATCTACAATCAATCTGGCCGCCTCTTCAGGATTGAACGAGTCCCCATGGGTGAAGATGTCGATCGCCGCATAGCCATATTCCGGCCAGGTATGGATACAGAGATGGGCGCCGGTGATCAGCACCACACCGCTCAGCCCCTGGGGCAGGAATCGGTGAAAGGACTCTCCGATTACGGCGGTCCCTGCTTCTTTAGCCACGTCGAGGAGGACCTCCTTGATGAAGTCCATATCATCAAGTCGATCCTTTCTGCAATCCTTCAAATCCAGAAGATAGTGTTTCCCCAGTGTGCCCAAATCCCTGCCCCTAGCTAGGAGTCGTCCCAATTATATAAGATACGACCGCTTTTCTCAAACGATAAGAGATTCTGGTACCTCCAAATAGCGATTGGCTTCAAAAACCAGGGTTTTGGGTGTCATTGCGAGCGCAGCCGAAGCAATCTCACGGGCGTTAGGGCGTTCCATCCTTCCGTGGAAGGACGCCCCTACACCCCGCGCTCCCACCACCCTTAGACTGAGATGTGGCAACTGACTGGTGTTCTGATCGCTGTTTTTGGCTGGTAACATCTTGTTGCCCACTATCTGACGAGGTGGTATAATACCACCGCTCTGAGAGCGGAGAAGAGCATATGGCTAATGCGGTCTTGGTGGTAGACATGCTCAAAGGCTTCCTGGAGGAGGGCTATCCCCTCTACTGCGGTGAGCAAGCGCGCCGGATAATCCCCAATATCCGCGAGTTGCTGCAGCAGGAACTGGCAAAAGGCTCGAAGGTTTTCTTCATCTGTGACCGCCACGACCTCGACGACCTCGAACTCAAGATGTTCCCCCCTCACTGCGTCTCCGGAACAGAGGAGGCAGAGATTATTCCCGAACTGCGCGATTATCCCGGGGAGGTGATTCCAAAGAATCGCTATAGCGGCTTTTTCAAAACTGTGCTTGATGAGAGGCTGCAGGCAGTAAGGCCCGAGAAGCTCATCGTCTGCGGTGTCTGCACCGATATATGCGTCATGCACACCGTGGCCGACGCCCGCAACCAAGACTACGCAGTTGAAGTACCTACCGACTGTGTTGCCAGCTTCAATGAGGAAGGGCACCGGTTCGCTCTCGACCACATGGATAAGGTTTTGGGAGCCAAGCTGGTAAGCCTGGAGTGAAAATGGATCGGCCAGAATTTGAAGTTCATCCCTCCATCCTGTCCGGGGAGACCTCCGATATCTACTTCCTGCGCGCAAGAGACATCCTGCGAAAAGAAGGACTTGACCCGGTTGTGACTATGGAGGTTTTCCCGAGCAAGACCGGGGTACTCTGTGGCATGAGGGAAGTCAAGGCTCTGCTCGATAAGGTTCTGCCACCGGGCAGCGAGGCCTGGTCATTGTCTGAGGGCGAGCCTATACAGAGGAAAGAGGTTGTTCTGAGAATAACCGCGCCATATCAATCCTTTGGGATTTACGAGACCGCTATTATCGGATCATTGGCCCACGGTAGCGGCTGGGCCACAGCCGCCAGGGAATGCGTCGAGGCAGCCCAGGGTATTCCCATCATGAGCTTCGGGGCTCGCCACGTCCATCCGTTGGTATCCGGCGTTATGGACTACGCAGCAGTCGCAGGGGGATGTCAGTCATGCTCCTCAGCGGTGGGAGCCAACCTGGCAGGAGTCAGCCCTGCAGGCACCATGCCCCACGCCTTGATCCTGATCATGGGCGACACCGCCAAGGCTACCGTGGCCTTCGACAAGCATATGCCACCGGAGGTGCCCCGCATCTCCCTGGTTGATACCTTCAAGGACGAGGCTGAGGAAAGCGTGCTCGTGGCACAAGCGATGAAGGGCAGGCTATCTGGAGTGAGGCTGGACACTCCTTCGGAACGCGGTCGAGTCACCGCTGATCTGACTAAGGAGGTAAGAGCCAGGCTCGACCTTGCAGGATTCAAAGAGGTAAGGATTTTTGTCAGCGGCGGTCTTGACCCCGAACGAATTCGATATTTCATAGAGAATAAGTCGCCTGTGGATGGCTTTGGGGTAGGAAGTTATATCAGCGGGGCCAAGCCCATTGACTTCACCGCCGATATCCATGAGGTGGAGGGCAAACCTGTGGCCAAGAGGGGCAGGATTCCTGGCATTACACCCAACCCCAGGCTTAAACGCGTAATCTGAGCTCTTTGAAAAGGCGCTTTTCAACAGTGGGAGGGGTAGGGTATAATATGAGTCGGTCTGCCTCTCACTGAGCGAACCGCTTGACGAGAACTAATATCACACCCTTTGGGGTTCACCAGGATATCGATTCTCTGATGTGTGGAAAGGGGGTCAGCACAATGGGTGCTAGAGCGTACGTATTAATCGAAACCTCGGTGGGCAAAACGAAGGACGTAGCCCTCGCTCTCCGCAAAGTAGCGGGTGTAAAAGAGGTGGATGGGGTTACCGGGCCCTATGACGTGATCGTGGTCGTTGAGGGAGCAGACCTGACCGCAGTCGGTAACCTGGTAACCAATGAAATCCACCCGGTAGGGGGCATAGAGAGGACTGTAACCTGCCTGGCTGTGGATTTCACATAGAACAAGCGGCCAACCTTATTCAGGCCACCCGGTGCCAAGATGCTGGACTCGCGCGCTGAAAGGACGTGATGCATGGATTTCCGACTCACCGAAGAACAGGAGAGGTTCCGCCAGGAAGCAAGGGATTTTATGAGCAGGCAGCTCCCCTCGGATTGGCTGCATGGAGGAGTGCCAGAAGACGAAACAGATTACTGGTGGGAAATCTCCCAGAAGTTCTTGCGCGGGCTGGCTCAGAAAGGGTGGCTCTCATTCACCTGGCCCAAAGAGTGCGGCGGGCAAGAACGCCCGCTGTGGGAAGACGCCCTTTTGGGCGAGGAGATGGCCTCCTGGAGAGCGCCCGCTATGGACTATTGGTACCGCTGGAAGATGGTAGCCGCCCTGCTTCTGAACTTCGGCTCTGAGGAGCAGAAGCGGAGGCACCTGCCAGGAATAGCCAAGGGAGAGGTCTACTGGTGCCAGGGCTTCAGCGAGCCCGTGGCCGGCTCCGATCTGGGAGGCGTGGAAGTGCGCGCCGCAGAGAAGGATGACTGCTATGTGATCAACGGGCAGAAAATCTGGACCAGCGGCGCCCACCGTTCCCATTGGTGCTTCGCGCCGCTGATGACCGACCCCGACGCCGAGAAGCGCTCGCGCAGGCTCAGTATGTTCCTCATTGACATGAAGACCCCGGGCATCACCGTGAATCGGCTGGAAAGCCTGGAGGGGGCAGCGCACCTTTGCGAGACCTTTTTCGACGATGTGCGCGTGCCCAAGGAAAACCTCGTTGGCGAGAGAGGCAGAGGTTGGCTGGGCGCTATGGCGCTGGTGAACATCGAGAGGTCCGGACTCGGGGCTGCCTCCTTGACACAGCGGATCCTGGACTGGCTGGTGCAGTTCGCCAAGGAGACAAAGCGCAACGGCGTGCCTTTGGCCGAGGACCCCGTAATACGACACAAGCTGGCCCAAATGGCTATCGAGATACAGATATGCCGCATGCTGGCCTACAGAACAGCCTGGGTACAGGCCACCGGCCAGGACGTCACTTCGGTGGGGGCAATGGTCAAGCTGTTCGGCAGTGAGCTGATGCAGCGGGTCTCCAATACCGGGCTGCAGATCATAGGCCCTTATGCGCAGCTTGTGCCCGGCTCGAAGTGGGCGAAATTCGGCGGCCTGATCACCAGGGACTACATGTGGAATTTGAGCATAACGATAGCAGGGGGCACCTCGGAGATCCAGAGATTGATCATAGCAACAATGGGGCTGGGGCTGCCCCGAATGTAGTGTTCAGGTTGACAATGGTAGATTAGGAGGTAGCAGCCATGGATTTTGCGCTAAGCGAAGAGCAGGAAATGCTAAGGAAGATGTCCCGCGATTTCCTGGAGAAGGAGTGCCCCAAGTCGCTGGTGAGGGAGATGGAAGAGGACGAGAAGGGCTATTCTCCGGAGCTGTGGAAGAAGATGGCGGAGCTGGGATGGATGGGGCTGGTATTTCCCGCCGAGTATGGCGGGGAAGGGATGGCTTTCCTCGATCTGGCGGTTCTCATCGAGGAGATAGGCCGGGCGCTTGTACCTGGACCCTACCTCCCCACTGTTGTGTATTGCGGGCTATCGATCCTGACAGCGGGCACCGAGGAGCAAAAGCGCGAATTTCTGCCCCGGATCGCCAAGGGCGATCTGATACTCAGTCTAGCGTTGACCGAACCCAGCGCCAGTTGGGACGCAACGGGAGTCGAAACCAGGGCGGTCCCCGACGGAGATGATTTCGTCATCAGCGGCACCAAGCTATTCATCGCCGATGCCCACGTCGCTGATTACCTGCTCTGCGTCACGAGGACAAAGGAAGGCGCCGACGGCGAGGATGGGATCACCCTATTCCTGGTAGACGCCAAGAGCCCGGGCATAAGCCTCACTCCGTTGAAAACCATCGCGTCCGACAGGCAGTTTGAGGTTGTTTTCGACAACGTGCGCGTTCCCCGCAAGAACATGCTGGGGGAGCTCAACCGTGGCTGGGCGGTGATCAGGGAGGTGCTGTCCCAAGCAACGCTCGCGCAATGCGCCCTTATGGTAGGCGGCGCCCAGCAGGTTCTGGAGATGACCGTCAACTACGCCAAGGAAAGGGTCCAGTTCGGCCGCCCTATCGGAAGTTTCCAGGCGATCCAGCACAAGTGCGCCAATATGGCGACCGATGTCGATGGATGCCGCTTCATCACCTATCAGGCGGCATGGAAGCTGAGCGAGGGGCTTCCCTGCGCTCTGGAGGTCTCTATGGCCAAGGCGTGGGTGAGCGAGGCCTACAGGCGCACCTGCGCGGAGGGACACCAGATTCACGGCGGCATCGGCTTTATCAAAGACCACGACATGCAGCTCTACTACCGCCGTGCCAAGGCATCGGAGCTGATGTTCGGCGACACCGAT
>QIGA01000070.1 GCA_003229915.1 Chloroflexota bacterium | reverse complement strand
GCCATCCCAGACCCCATCGCCGTTCAGGTCATTAAACTTTGCTCCACTAATCTCTCCAGTTGGCTCCGTTACCGCGGGCAAAGGCACAGTCTGCTTACCCATATATCCCTTCAAGGTGAAGTTCGTTGTTTGTGCCGCCGATGCGCCCTGCGGCGCAAGTGCAGCCACCCCTACCAGGGACAGCAGCAGGCCGATGATGACGAACAGGTTTATACCGTAAAGAACTGTGCTGTTATTGAACCACCTGATCATGATAGCCTCCCTCGTGTCCCCTCTTCTCCTTGAGCTGTTGTCAGAGAACATCCCACTTTTTCCACTCACCTATACCTAAATATATAATGAAAAAAAACCGACCCTTTATTCATCGGGTCGGTTTCACCACTGGCTCCCCGCTATCCTAAGGTGACCAAATACAGACAGCGGATCGTCGCCCCCCACTCAATAATATACGTTGGCTATCAACAAGTCATAAAATCCCGACGAAAAAGGTTAAGAAGTTATTACGCCTCAACCGTACAGCACTCGTCTGGCAAGAGATCAAGCGCTCGATGAATACAATAAACACGATAATTCAGCGAACGTAAAAAGTCAACTTTGTCAACCTTCTACTATCTTATCGTATCCCCCAAATTTAGTACTTCAGTCACATGACTATATACTTCTCCAATTAGTCCGTTTAGGTGATTGTCCAGTGAGGTTCCATGTCCTATAGTGGTGACACGATAGCTACGGAGTAGATGGAGAATGATATGGCAATCAATAACCAAATGGGCAGCATGCTAACAGTCAGGGAAGTAAGCCAGCTTCTTCACGTCCACAGCAACACGCTACGGCGCTGGAGCGATCAGGGGGTAATAAAGGCATACCGCATAGGCCCCCGCGGCGATCGCAGATTCAGAGCAGAGGACATAGCTGTGTTACTGTTGGAGGAGAACAACGGCATCCGATCTGACGGAGGCAAACAGAATTAACTTCCAGATATCAGGTTGGCAGGTGAGCTATGCGCAAGATAACCCTAACGATAGTAGATAGTCAGCCATTTTTCCGCGCTGGCGTGCGTCAGGCTCTGTCTCAAGATAATGGACTTGAGGCGATGGAGGTCCTTGACTGCGAGCCGGGCGAGGATGGCAACGAGGCGCTAACCCAAATCGCGGCAAATTCACCCGATATCGTACTTCTGGATATCGGATACCCCTTCCTCAATGGCCTTGAGCTGGGCAAGAAAATCGCCCGGACTTTCCCTGGAACTGGGGTGATTATACTTAGCGCTAACCCTGAGGAAGATGACGACGAGCTGTTTGAAGTCATCAAGATTGGAGCGGTCGCTTATCTGAGAAGCAAACACTGTTCCTCCTCAGAGCTCGCTGAGACGATAAGGCGGGCCTCCAGCGGTGAGTACCCCATCAATGACAGCGTAAGCAGCAAACCCAAGGTCGCCTGGCGCGTATTAAGGCAATTCCAGGACATGGCATCCCTGGGCAGAACCCTCGAAGACATAACCACACCCCTCACCCCCAAAGAGGTGCAGATCCTGACCCACATCGCCGAGGGTAATTCCAACAAGCGAATCGCCAATATCCTGGGCATCAGTGAGCAGACGATCAAGAATCACGTCAGCGCTATACTCCGCAAGCTGAATGCCAACGATAGAGCCCACGCTGTGTTTATAGCGATACGCAATGGTCTGATCTCCATCCAGCTTGATCAGCCTGGAAGCCAGCGGGGGGAAAAGGTCTCGGCGGCACCACCATCCTTCGATCGTTAACCTCAGCCATCTTTGAATCAACCCACGCCGAAAAACACCGCTCGCCGCACGTCTGCCACTGCGTTCTCCCGAAAATAGACTCTAATCCGTTCGCCCCTGTATGTTGTTTAAGGTGGTAATCTATGTATGGCAACCAAAAGAGTGAGTGGAGCGCAGTGAAACCACCTTCTCCGGCATAGGTCAGCCGTGGGCGGCCAACCTACCCGCAGGGGCGCGGGTTACCGCGCCTCTACATCAGAAATCAGTGATTCAAAACCATGTTAGTATGTATATCTATATGTCATTGCGAGGCACCCTGAGCCTGTCGAAGGGTGCTGAAGCAATCTTGAGTGTATTTACGTTGGGTTTGCTTCGCGGAGCCTGTAATGAGTGCCGTGAGATTGCTTCGCCGCCCCTTCCCCTTCACTTCGTTCAGTCCTTCAGCGGAAGGAGGGCTTCGGCTCGCAATGACACCCAAAACCCTCTCCCTCAGAGCAATCGCTATTTTGGGGATGTTTACAAAACTAGACTTCGAGATAGTAAAACGCTATAATTGCGAAGCTACGGAGGGGTGTCCGAGTGGCCTATGGTGGCGGTCTTGAAAACCGCTGTCCCGGTGTACCGGGACCGTGGGTTCGAATCCCACCCCCTCCGCTTAAGTGGACACTCAAGATACTCGCCGCGAGCGATGGCGAGGATTCGCAGAAGTGAAAGGGATGAAGCTTTTCGGTTCTTCGGGAATAAGGAAAGTAGTGGACAAGGAGTTCCTCCAGCTAGCCTTCGAGATCGGGCTGGCCGCAGGCAGCTCATATCGCTCACTGATTATGGGCTGCGACACCAGAACATCGAGCGATGCCCTGAGATACGCCTTCCTCTCAGGCCTGCTCTCCTCTGGTGCCAGGGCCTCTTACGCAGGTGTGCTCCCCACCCCAACCATTGCCTATGCCACCAGGAAGTTCGAGGCTGGCGCGATGATCACCGCCTCACATAACCCACCACAATACAACGGCATCAAGCTAATAAATCCCGATGGCTCCGCCTTCGATTCCGCTCAGAGGCAGCAGGTGGAGCAACTGGTATCCGCGAAGTCTACACGGACCGCAACGTGGGACGAGATCAGGCAGTGCGTGGATTACCCCGACGCCCTCGAAGAACATATCGAGCGCATCCTGGCAGACTTCCCCGCCAGGTTTAACCTTAAGGTGGTGGTAGACTGCGGTTGCGGGGCCGCATCCACAACCACACCTTACCTGCTGAGCAAGCTCGGCTGCGATGTGATACCCTTGAACTGCGAGCCCAGTGGCTATTTCCCCCGAGAGATCGAACCCATCCCGGAAAACCTGGGCGAGCTGGTACGGACGGTGAAGTCCGAGGGCGCCGATCTCGGCATCGCCCATGATGGCGACGGGGATAGGATAGCAGTCATTGACGAGGGAGGAAGGTTTGTCGCCGCAGACAAGCTGATGGCCATTTTCGCCCGACAGCTAGGGGTTAAGAGGGTGGTGACAACAATAGACGCCTCAATGTTGATCGATGAGCTCGGCTTCGAGGTTGTCAGGACACGGGTAGGGGATGCCTTCGTCTCCGATGAGCTTCGGCGCAGTGACAGGAGAGATATCGAGGACGAGTTCGGCGGAGAGTCATCAGGATGCTTCATATTCCCGCGAGTTTCCCTCTGCCCCGATGCCATCTATGGAGCAGCCAGGATCGCTCACATCGCCAGCGAGCACCGAATCTCAGCACTTGTCGACCAGATACCATCCTACCCAGTTCTGCGAGGTGGCGTCCCCGGAGACAAAGCGGTAATGAAAGACGTCGAGAAGAGGCTGGTAACGGAGGCGGAGTCAGGAGGGGCTTTGGAAACAATGGACGGGCTCAAGCTGGCATTCAGCGATGGCTGGCTTCTAATAAGACCATCAGGCACCGAGCCTAAAATCAGGATAACCGCGGAAGCAATGAGCGAACAGAGAGCCGAGGAGCTGTACAATCTCGGCCTCAGGACTATCGAAGAATGCATCGTGGAGCGAGAAAGAGCTACAGCATGAAGGCAGTCATACTGGCAGCGGGGGAAGGCAAGAGAATGCATCCCCTGACCTATACCAGGCCCAAGGTGATGCTGCCCATCGCCAACAAACCAATCGTGGAGCACCTGCTAATCGAGATGAAAAGGGCGGGGATCAACGATTTCATCTTCATCGTTGGCTATCACGGGGAAACCATCAGGGAGCACTTCGGCAACGGCGAAAGATGGGGCATAAAGGTTGAATACGCAACCCAGAGGAAGCAACTAGGTACCGCCCATGCTCTCAAACTCGTTGAGAGATTCATCGACGACAAATTCATCCTGGCAAATGGAGACGTACTGGTTAGGGTACAGGATATCGGAAAGGTGCTGGCAAGAGACAACATCACTCTGAGCTTGATAGAGGCAGAAGACACCAGAGACCTGGGAGTAGTAGAGGTAGTCGGCGATAGAATAGCGGGTATCTACGAAAAGGTGGCGAGACCTCCTTCGAATCTGGCTAACGCTGGCATATATCTGCTGACTGAGGAGATATTCCCGGCGATAGACAAGACCAGGGAATCCCCCAGAGGGGAATACGAGCTAACCGATTCTCTACAGATCATGATAGATGAAGGCCAGGCCCTTTCCTGGGTGAAAATTGACCACTGGCTTGACATGAGCTATCCTTGGGACTTGCTAGCAGCAAACGAATCGCTGACGGCAAGGATCAACCTGCAAAGCCTGGGAACGGTCGAAGAGAACGTAGTCATAAAAGGACAGGTTTCCATAGGGGAGGGAACGGTGGTTCGGTCAAACTCGTATATCGTAGGACCAGTGGTTATCGGTGATAACTGCGAGATAGGTCCCAACTGCTACATCCGTCCCGGCACCGCCATCGGTGATAACTGCCATGTGGGCAGCGCGGTGGAAGTTAAGAACTCGATCATCATGCGGAACAGCAAATTACCTCACCACAACTATGTCGGAGATAGCATCATAGGCGAGGGATGTAACTTTGGGGCCGGTACCAAAATCGCAAACCTCAGACTGGATAAGAAAGACATCACGGTTGCCGATATCGACACCAAGAGGAACAAATTGGGCGCCATAGTAGGTGACAGTGTCCAAACAGGGATCAATGCAAGTATCAATGTGGGCAGCTTGATAGGGAACCATACCTTCATTGGCCCCGGAGCTATGGCCAGTGGTATAGTGCTGCCCAATTCCAAGATATTCTAGGCGGGTGTCCGAAAACTCAGCGAACCAGGGGCAGCCTGGAGTATCTGCTCTAGGCACAGTTGGAGCAGATGCTCCAACCTACCCATAATTCTCCGACAGGCTGCTGGTGAGAGCCTGGGGGTATCCTCCAGAAACTAATGCGCCTGTTGTGCGAGTAACGTCGGGATGCCGGAGCGATCACACCGCACGATAATGAGATCGCTGGCCTGTGTCCAGACTGACGGAGGGGAAAACGTGGAAAGAATAGAGCAGGCTGTCATTCTCGCTGCCGGTGAGGGGCAAAGGCTGAGGCCATTTACCGCCTCAAAGCCGAAGGTCATGATACCTATTGCCAACAAGCCCATATTGCGCTATGTCATCGAAGCAGTGGCAAAAAATGGAATCCGCAGGATAGTGATTGTGGTTGGCTACCGCAAAGATCAGGTGATAGATTACTTCGGCGCTGGTGAGCATTTCAATGTGGAGATCGACTACATCGAGCAGCAGCAGCAGCTTGGCACGGCTCACGCCCTGAAGCAGGTCAGCGAGAAGGTGAGCGGTAGATTCCTGGCGCTTTCAGGGGATAACATTATTCAGCCCGACACTATCTCTGAACTCACCCGAGCAAGAGAAACCACAATCCTGGTGAAGGAGCAGGAGAATATCTCCAAGTACGGCGTAATAGAGGCACGGGACGGAGTGGTAACCAGCATTGTGGAGAAGCCCAAGGAAACCCTCAGCCACCTGGTAAACACTGGCATCTATGCCTTCGGCGACGAAATATTCGATCTAATCGATCAAGAGACAGACCTGACCTCTGTCATTCTTCACATGGTTACCCTGGGCCACGAGGTAAGGACCTGTGAGGCAACCGGCACCTGGCTTGATGTGGTCTACCCCTGGGACATGCTGCAGTTGAATGATTCCGCCCTGGCGAAGTTATCACCTACGACGGGCGGCACCATTGAGAGCGGCGTCAACATAAAGGGTACAGTTTCCATAGGGAAAGGCACTACTGTAAGGTCAAACTCCTACATAGTGGGGCCAGTCACCATCGGAGAGAACTGCGAAATCGGACCCAGCGTATGCATCCTGCCTTCCACCAGTATAGGGGACAACGTCTGCATCTCCCCTTTCACGACAATCGCCAACAGCATCATAGCAGACGGGGTAGAGATTGGCGCTAGCTCCCATGTTCAAGACTCGATCATCGATAGAGGGTGCCAGGCAAGAGGGCATTTCGTCACCCAGAGCGACGAGACGGAGATCAGGATAGATGATGAATATCACCGAGTACACATCGGGGCAATGATGGGGGAGCGCTGCACCATCGGTAACAGCGTGGTAACTTCGCCTGGGGTCATCATAGGCAATCGCTGCCAGATAAAGGCATTGAAGGCGCTTGAGGAAAGCATTCCAGACGAAAGCCTAGTGATGTAATCATGTGCGGCATCGTTGGCTATGTAGGGGAAAGAGAGGCTCAGCCCGTCCTGATCAACTGCCTGAAGAGGTTGGAGTACCGGGGATATGACTCCTGTGGGATCGCGTTGCTTGGCGGCAGCACCGAGGTTTACAAAGACGCCGTAAGAATCGAAGCACTGGAAAAAAGCCTTCGGCCTAACGACAGCCAGACGGGCATTGGGCATACCCGATGGGCCACCCACGGCAAGCCGTCGGAAGCAAACGCTCACCCTCATACGGATTGTACCGGAAAGATCGCAGTCGTTCATAATGGGGTAGTCGAGAACTTCCTTCAACTTAGAGAACAGCTAACCAACGAGGGGCACGTCTTCCGCTCGGAGACCGACACTGAAGTTATACCTCACTTGATAGAGAAGTATTATGAGGGGGATTTGGAGCAAGCGGTGTCGCGAGCCCTTGTTGACATAACAGGATCATACGCCTTCATCGCCATCCGCGCTGACTGTAGGGAAGTGGTCGCATCCAGGAAAGACAGCCCCTTGATTGTAGGCATTGGCGACAAGGAGTACCTGATAGCTTCAGATGTGCCCGCGGTATTGGACTACACCGACAGAGTAGTGTACCTCGAAGATGGTGATACGGTCGTTATCACCAGTGCCAGCATCAAGATCACCAGAAACGGTGAACAGGTAACGAGGGCTGAAGATCGCATCCCCTGGAGCGTGGATGAAGCCCAAAAGGCAGGCTATGACCACTTCATGCTCAAAGAGATACACGAGCAGCCCAAGGTTATTCGGAATACCTTCGCGGGACATATCTCCGCACTGGAGCCAGAGATAGACCTCGATATGAGGAAAGACATAGATTTTGACAACATCCTTATCCTGGCCTGCGGCACCTCATACCACGCTGCCCTGGTAGGGAAGCACGTGATTCAGAGATTGACACAGATACCTGTCGCCGTGGATATAGCCTCGGAGTTCAACTACTCTGACACCGTACTGGGCAATACCCTGGTCATAATTATTACCCAGTCGGGAGAGACCGCCGACTGCATGAGAGCGCTGAAAAAGGCCAAAGAGCTGGGCTGCCATACCCTGGTGATCACGAACGTTGTCGGCAGCAGCGCCACCCGTATCGCCGATGAAGTACTTTACATAAAGGCGGGACCCGAGATAAGTGTGGCCGCCACCAAGAGCTTTGTCGCTCAGCTAATAATGCTGTATTTGCTGGCCTTGTCCCGAGCCTCTGCCGATGTCCGCTCCCGGGGAAGCCTGATAGCAGAGCTGAGACAGCTTCCAAACAAAGTCCACGAGATTCTGGATAGGGAAGTGGAGATCGCGGAACACGGCCGGTATCTGGCAAGGTATGAGAGTGCCTTCTTTGTTGCCAGGGGAATCAATTTCCCTATAGCACTTGAGGGCGCGCTGAAAGTAAAAGAGATTGCCTACATTCATGCTGAGGGCTACCCCGCCGGTGAACTGAAGCACGGCCCCTTCGCGCTGCTCACGCCGGATACACCGGTCATCGCTATAGTTGCAAAAGATAATACATATGAAACACTCCTGGCAAATATAAAAGAGATCAAAGCCAGGGAATCGCCGGTCATCGCCATCGCCGAAGAAGGTGATGACGAGATCGAGAAATATGTCGACTTCGTGATCAGGGTTCCCAGGGTTGACCCCATATTCTCCCCGGTGACCGCCACAGTCGCACTGCACCTGCTCGCCTACTACACCGCCAAGGAGAGGGGTTGTTCCATAGACACGCCACGTAACCTGGCCAAAAGCGTCACTGTGGAATAAAATCGAGAGTAATAGGAGGGGAGTTTGAAGATTTTGTTCACTGGCGGTGCGGGATTCATCGGTTCGAACGTGGTGGACGCCCTGATCGGCATCGGCCATGAGATTGTGGTAGTGGACAATCTCTCCAGCGGATTCCGGGGGAACCTCAACCCTAACGCCAAGTTCTACCATCTCAGCATTTGCGATAAGGAGTTATCGACAATCTTTGAGCGCGAGAGGCCGGAGGTAGTACACCATCACGCAGCCCAGATAGATGTACGGAAATCAGCAGACGATCCCATTGCCGATGCCGAGGACAACATCTTGGGCAGTCTTAACTTACTCACCAGTTGCGTCCGATTCGGCGTCAAAAGGGTCATATACGCTTCAACGGGAGGCGCGATCTACGGTGACGTGCAATATCCTCCCGCCGATGAGAACCACCCGGTCAACCCTATCTCCCAGTACGGCATATCGAAACACACCGTGGAGCACTACCTCTACCTTTATAGCGCTCTCTATGGGCTTGACTACGTAGTCTTGAGATACGCCAACGTCTATGGTCCCAGGCAGAATCCCTCTGGAGAGGCAGGGGTTGTAGCCATCTTCGCCACGCAGATGCTCACCGGCCAACAGCCCACAATCTTCGGGCCCGGGGACAAGACGCGGGACTACGTCCATGTCGCAGACGTAACTGAGGCCAACATCCTAGCCCTCGAACGAGGGACGAACACCATACTCAACATCGGGACGGGAGTCGAGACATCCGACCAGGAGATTTTCGATACTCTGGCCGAAGTCTTGGGATATCAAGGCCCCCCCGTCTATGCTCCACTCCGCAAGGGAGAAGTTTACCGTATCAGCCTTGGATGCGACAAAGCACGAGAGGAGCTTGGCTGGAGCCCCAAGCTCTCCCTTAAAGAAGGAATAGCAAGGACCGCAGAGTACTATCGCGCTCTGGCTCAACGATCCCCGGCAAAGTAGTGGGCGTTCAGGCTTCCACTTGCGAGTTTTCCACCGCTGATTTAAAATAGGTTTGGCATTAAGCGACGAGATCCCTGGAGCGAGAAGACGGCTCTAATCACCCAGATCGAGGCAGGTGTCGGTAATCAGGTATGCGAGAGGCGGTAGTAGTAGACGCGGTGCGTACCCCGATAGCGAGGGCGCACCCGGAAAAGGGCTGGTTCAAGGATATTCGCTCTGACGAACTCGGCGTCATCGTTATTCAGGAATTACTTAAGAGAACAAACGTAGACCCTGGGCAGATAGAAGATGTAGTTATGGGCTGCGCCAACCAGACGGGCGAGCAGGCAATGA
>QIGA01000124.1 GCA_003229915.1 Chloroflexota bacterium | reverse complement strand
CTCCCATCGCCCCGCCTTGGCGTACCGCGGTACCATCACCTTGAGGTACTTGCGTCGTTCGTCTACACTCATCTTCTCGTCGCTCGGCATCATCCTCCTTAGTAACATTTTAGATGAGTGAATACGGCGTATTGCGCAATCAATATTCTCCTGCTATAGTAGTCGCCACTGAGAGACGTTGCTGCCCATACTTAACTGTCTCCCAAACCAGGATTCCCAGGGGGTGCAAACCATGCCAGAGCAAGCCTTATCCGATATCAAAGTAATAGACCTGACTTGGCACATAGCCGGGCCCTATTGCACCAAACTGCTGGCAGACTACGGTGCCGAAGTCATCAAGGTGGAGAGCCCCAGCGTCGGGGACCCCACCAGGAGAATGGGGCCATTTTTCAAAGACGACCCCCATCTCGAGAAGAGCGGCCTCTTTCTTCATCTGAACACCAACAAAAAAGGAATCACTCTCAACCTGCAAACGTCCACTGGAAAGAATATCCTTAAAACATTGGTAGAGGATGCAGATATCCTGGTGGAGAGCTTTCGCCCCCGAGTTATGCCAAGCCTCGGTTTGGATTACCAAACCCTGGAGCAAATAAACCCCAAGCTATTAATGGTCTCCATATCGAGTTTTGGGCAGACCGGGCCTTACTGTGATTTCAAGGCGTCTGAGATCGTCGAATATGCCATGGGCGGCGAAATGTGCTCCACCGGCATAGACAGCAGAGAACCGTTGAAACTTGGAGGAAACGTAGTCCAGTATCAGGCAGGAACGGTTGCTGCCGTGTCCACTATGGGAGCACTGTTTGCTGCGCGGGCCCAGGGAGTCGGCCAGCATGTAGATGTCTCAATCATGGAGACCCAGGCAGGTAGCGCCGATAGACGGATCGTCTACCTTTTAGGTTATGCTTGTGCTGGTGTGCTTACCACACGCTGGCCTCCGCCACGGGAGGCAGTCCGAATGCTAATCATGCCCCAGGGTGTCTATCCTTGCAAAGACGGCTTTGTCAACACACTCAGCCTGCCTCAATGGTGGCCAAGATACATCGAGGCTATGGAGATGCCAGAATTAACGGACGATCCCAGATTCCAGAATATCTTCAGCGCCGAGGCGGGTATGGAATTCGATGCGATCTGGTACTCCTGGCTAGCGGATCATACTAGGGAAGAACTCTTTGAGAAATTCCTCAAAGCCAAAATCGCAAGTGCACCTGTGAATAGCCCCGAGGACCTACTGAAGAATCAGCATCTTCGGGAACGGGGGTATTTCACCGAGATTGACCATCCCGAGACAGGCAAGGTCGCTTATCCTGGGGCACCCGTTAACCTGACAGAGACGCCCCGGCAAGTGCGACACCCAGCCCCACTTCTAGGGCAACACAACGAAGAGATTCTATGCGAGCTACTGGGATACACCCGCGAAGACCTGGTTAAGCTTCGCGAAAGCGGGGTTATCTGAGCAGGGAGCCGCCAGGAGGTCATGAACATGAATAAGCTACCGTTAGAAGGGGTCAGAATCGTTGCTATTCCAGTGGTATTTGCCGGACCTTTCGCCACCATGCTATTGGCAGACCTTGGAGCCGAGGTCATCCTGGTAGAGTCAATCCAACGATTTCCCACGATTACCAGGGGTTACATGCCCAGGCCACCTCAGGGGCTCGTCCCCACCACCGGGGACACTTTTGGAGGCACCGGTGGGATTCAAACCTATGTCGACCATTGGGCGGGGGAAAGGCCTTGGGACCGCTTTGTAATGTTTCACGCCCTGGGCCGAAACAAATTAAGCTGCTGCATCGATCTCACCAGTCCTGAGGGTATTGATATTTTTAAGAGACTCATCAAAGTAAGCGACGTCTTCTTCGAGAGCAATGCCCACGGTACTATGGAGAAACTTGGCTTAACCTACGATGTGCTCAAGGAAGTTAAAGAGGATATCATTTATCTCAGCATGCCCGGTCTCGGCTGCAGTGGCCCCCACAAAGATTGCTCCCTGTTCGGTGCCCAACTTCAAGCTTTGGCCGGGCATACATGGCTGACACGCTATCCTGACCTTGACTACACTACTACTCAGTCCCTGCTGTTTCATTCCGATGCGTCGGCCGGAGCCACCGCTGCTTTCGCCGTTCTCTGCGCCCTGCACTATCGAAACCGCACCAAAAAGGGACAGTTCATCGACCTGGCTCAGCTCGAAACCGTAGTCCCCCACCTCGGCGAGGCGTTCATGGATTACACCATGAACAACAGGGTTCAAGAACCGACAGGAAATCGCCACCCCACGATGGCCCCACACGGGGTTTACCGCTGCCGTGGCGAGGATAGATGGGTAGTGATCTCAGTCGCCTCAGATGGGGAATGGCAAGCGTTATGCCGTGCCCTTGGCAATCCTCCCTGGGCAAGTGATGAGAAGTTCTCCACTACCACAGGGCGTCTGGCGAATCAGGATGAGCTGGATAAGTATGTCGAGGAGTGGACCTGTTGCCATGATAACTACGAGGCAATGTACATACTGCAAAACGAAGGTGTTGCAGCCGGACCAGTGATAGATCAACGAGATGCTTATCACGATGCCCAACTACAATGCCGCGGCTTCTTTGAAATCGTGCGCCATCGCGAGGCGGGCACTCATCTCTATCCGGGAATGCTGTTTAAGATGAACAAAACCCCGCTTAGTATACGCAAGCCGCCGCCGTGTCTCGGCGAGCACAACGATTACGTGTTCAAAGAAGTAATGGGCATGTCCGACAACGAAATCGCCGAGCTGGAAAAGGAACAGATAATAGGAGGTGATGAGTACCTCACAGATTTCACTTTCTAGATGAAAGATTCCCAGCCCTGAAGAGATCGTTTATTCAACAAACAACCCGCCCCACGGGGCAAATGCTCGCGATAACAGAGATATGTAGCACACCAGCGCGCCCCCCCCAATCGCAGTTCCCGTGATCCTGAAGCTGCTTGACACTACGGCTTAACGGTTTAAAATGAGATGCGCCATTCCCTGCAACCCTTATCCAATCTTTGGACGGTGGCTATGGTCTGGCGCATCGCTGTTATTTGTTGTATTATTTAACTGGGTTCTTTTCTGCCCAAGGAGTTCCTTTGTTCAAGGTGCGAAAAGCCAAGCGGATTGGATCCAGCGACGAAAACAGGCCCGTTCTTCTTCTATATCATCGCAGTTAGAAGAGCGGGCTTTTTTTGCGCCTTAGCACTGGATGGATAACATCAGTCAGGAGAATATACAAACACCAACTAAACTCCTAAAGAAAAGAGGCATATTCATCAACACAAAAAAAAAAAAGGAGGTAGCTAAGGAAAGATGGGAATGCTGGACGGTAAAGTCGCAGTGATCACAGGCGCAGGGCGAGGTCTTGGAAAAAGCCACGCCTTGTTAATGGCTCAAGAAGGCGCGAAGATCGTCATCAACGACATCGGATCCGAATGGGATGGCACAGGCAAAGCCACCGGGCCTGCGGACGACGTAGTCAAAGAGATCAAGGATGCGGGCGGGCAGGCGGTATCCAATTTCGAGAGTGTGACTGATTTCCAAGGCGCTAAGCGAATCATTGATTGCGCCATCGACAATTTCGGTAAACTTGATATCCTGGTCAACAATGCCGGTTTCCTCAGAGACAAGATGACTTTCAACATGTCCCAAGAGGAGTGGGACGCTGTCATCGACGTGCACCTCACGGGAACTTTCAACTGCGGCAGATGGGCCTGTTCCTACTTCAGGGAGCAGGGTAAAGCGGGAAAGCTGCAGAGTGGGCGAATAATCAACACCATGTCCCATGCCGGGCTGCTGGGGAATGCGGGGCAGCCAAACTATGCCTCAGCCAAGTTAGCCATTGGCGCTCTGACCATGGTATGGGCCAGAGAGATGGAGAAATACAAGGTCACATCCAACGCCATAGTCCCAATGGCCAGGACCAGAATGACAACTCAAACCACCTCTGTTGCAGGAATGTTTGGCGAAGCAAAAGAGGGCGAGTTCGACGAAATGGCCCCCGAAAACGTATCTCCTCTGGTTGCTTACCTCGGCAGCGATCACGCCCAAAATATAACCGGGCGCTGGCTCTCAATCAGAGGAGGTAAACTTGAGTTATGGTTACCTCCACAGTTTGGCAAAGGAATTGATATCAGCAGAAGGTGGACTCCAAAAGAGATAAGTGAAAGGATTGGTGAACTCGGCGATCTGGGCATGCCCGCGGCGGTGCTCTAGGCGGAAACGATCTTCGCCACAAGCAACTGGCTCTGTTTCGCTAACATAGCCTATCCGATGCCTCGTAGATGTATCAAATAGAATGCACTTCAGTGCTGGCTGCCATCTTTTTCGCCAGAACCATAGCTAGTATCAAGCCCTTGCGAGGCGACAAGAACGGTATTTGTTGCCTCTTCGGATATTATTTCGTGGAGAGGGAATAGCAAATGGAATACAAGTGCCTCATCGTGGACAAAGAAGGCCACATCGCAACAGTTACCTTGAACCGCCCCACGTCAGGCAATGCCTTTGACTTTCGCCTCATGGAAGAGATAGATCACGTCTTCAGGGAGAACCTGGACAATGATGACGATATCAGGGTGGTGATATTGACTGGCGCGGGGAAGTACTTCAGCACCGGCGTGGATCTCACCATGTTCGCGGCCGCAGAGCCTGAGGTAGACAAGGAGGACCTGGAGGAGGGAGTTGCTTCATCGCGCGTGCAAGAAGCAAAGGAGGACGTGCCCTGGGGCAAGGGGACCATTGTGGGTGCCATAGTTGTCATGACGACTATGCGCAAGCCAGTGATCGCCGCAGTGAACGGCCCCGCTGTTGGCCTGGGTTTTTCGGTAGCATTAGCATGCGACATCAGGATCGCCTCGGATCGGGCGAAATTCAGCATGATATTTGTCAAAAGAGGAATTGGCCCTGATACTGGCGCCTCTTTCACACTGCCCCGCGTAGTCGGATTCTCCAAGGCCAAAGAGTTGCTAATCACTGGGGATATGATCGATGCTGCCGAGGCCGAACGGATAGGCGCCGTGAGCAAAGTCGTTCCCCACGATGACTTGATGGCCGCAGCAAAGGAATTGGCAGACAAAATAGCCAAGAACCCGCCTCTGGCAGTAGCTGTCCACAAAGAAGCCCTCAACAAATCTATGGCTGAGACTGATATTATTAGGCAAATGGATCATGAAATCGCATACACGGACAGAATGTTGAACACCGAGGATTTCCAGGAGGCCGCCAGGGCATTCTTAGAGAAGCGCGACCCGGTTTTCAAAGGTAAGTAGCTGGCTCAGCGCCTGTGAACCTCCACTCGTCCCAGCACAGATTCGAGGGCAGACATAGCCAGAAAGGAGACCAGCGTTGGATTTCCGATACACTCCTGAACAAGAGGCGCTGAGAAAGGAATTCGCTGACTTCTTCAGCGAAGAGATGAAGCATGTCCCGCCCGAACTAGACGCGTCCATGGAGGCCATCTTCGATCTGGATATTTGCTGGGAGTTTCACAAGCAGCTAGGAAAGAAACTGGCAGCCAAAGGCTGGATCGCAATGGCATGGCCCAAAGAATACGGAGGCCGCGACGCCCCTCTAATAGAGCAGTTCATCTTCAATGAAGTCAGGGGACGCTACAAGGCACCGGGTGTTGATCCCATCGGCGTTGGCATGCTGGCACCTACTCTCCTCGTAACCGCAAGCGAAGAGCAAAAGAGGGAACACCTTCCTCACATGGCGCGAGCCGAGCGCGATTGGTGTCAATTGTGGAGCGAGCCCAACGCCGGCTCCGACTTGGCATCGCTTACCACCCGTGCTGTACGAGTTGGTGATGAGTACATTGTCAATGGGCAGAAGATATGGACAAGCGGGGCTCACCGCACAGATTGGGGCTTTATGCTCGCCAGGACGAATCCTGAGGAGAAGCGGAGCCGGGGACTTTCCTTTTTCCTTGTGGATATGAAGACACCTGGCATCACTATCAAGCCCCTCTATAGCATGGCAAAGGCGCACATGTTCAATGAGGTCTTCCTCGATGACGTTCGTGTACCGGTAGGCAACAGAGTGGGTGAAGAGAACGAGGGATGGGTTGCTTCTCAAATGACATCGAACTTCGAACGATCCATGATCAACCTGTTCTCTCATGCCAAGCGAGAGCTTGAGGAGTTAGTGGAATTCTGCAAAGAAACAAAATGGGGTGGCCAGCCCTTAGCCAAGAACCCTCTCGTTCGGCACAAACTGGCTCAGTTGGCGATAGAGACCGAAGCAGGCCTTGCCTATTCCTACTCCGTGGTCTGGAACCAGATTAAGGGCGGCCTGATCACGGCCGCCCCTCTAGCCGCAGGGGCGAAGTTCCTTGCCACCGAGTTGATACAGCGCCTTAACTACACGGCTTGCGAGATTATGGGACTCTACGGTCAAGTAGCAGACTCCAGATGGGCGCCAAGGCGAGGCAAATACCAAAACTACTATCAGCAGTGTATGGGACTGAACATGGGCGGTGGTACCTCAGAGATCATGAGAAATCTTGTAGCTTCAATGGCACTGGGGCTGCCGAGAAGCTGGTAGTAGAACAACCATTTTAGGAGGAAACCGAAATGACTGAAACACGGGAAGTAGTGATGGTGGACTATGCGCGAACCCCTCATGGGAGCGGGGGCTCGAAGAAACCGGGCTTCTTCTCCCACATGCGCGGAGATGACCTGGCAGCTTCCGTCGTTGAGAAGCTGCTGGACCGGACAAGGCTCGATAAAAGCATGATCGACGAGATCACTATGGGCTCGCCTAACCTGACAGGAGAACAGGCAAACCCCGGCAGAACTGTGTCTCTGTTGACCTGCCCTTTTGAGACTCGCGGCCTCAGTGTTGATCGCGCATGCACATCCAGTATGGCCGGTGCCCATTTCGGAGTCATGGCCATTCAGCTAGGCAACGAGGATATCGTTATCTCTGGAGGCTTCGAGAGTTGCTCCCATTTCCCCATCCCTCTCTGGACCTTCGACACGGATATAGAGAAGCTGATGGAGGATGCGATAGCCACCGGAGCAGCTTCGCGCGGCCAGCCAAATCCCAAGCTGTGGCAAATAGTTGACCCAAATGCCCTGATAGGCATGGGGATAACCGCCGAGAATATGGCTGAGAAGTTTGGGGTATCCCGAGAAGAGCAGGACTATTGGGCATGGCAGAGCAACATGCGGGCTGCTGCAGCCCAGAGAGAAGGTAAATTCAAACATGAAATTATACCCATGGAGGGTAAGTTCCCCGACGGGACTGTAAAGATTGTTGACTATGACGAGGACATCAGACCCGATTCAACCCTTGAGAAAATAAGCAGTTTGGCAACCATCTACAAGGAGAACGGGACAGTCACCGCCGCCAGCTCATCCAAACAGTCTGACGCCGCTGGAGCGGGGGTGTTTATGCCAAGGGAAAAGGCCAGGGAGCTTGGATTGGTACCGATGGTAACCGTGAGGTCTATTGCCTGGGTCGGGTGCGATCCTGCCATAATGGGATACAGCGCTACACTGGCAGCCCAGAAAGCTATGGAAAGAGCAGGCCTCAAGCCAGGTGACATTGACCTGTGGGAGTCAAACGCAGCCTTTGCCGTAGCGCCGTTGACGCAGATAAAGGTAATGGGCATAGACCCCGAGAAAATGAATGTCAACGGCGATGCCTGCTGCATTGGCCATCCTATAGGAGCGAGCGGGATACGGATGGTGGGAACGCTGGCTCATGAGATGAACCGGCGGGGCTCCCGATATGGCTGCGCAGCTATATGTGGTGGTTTTGGGCAAGGTACAGCCATGCTTGTGGAACGGGAAGAGTACTGGGACGGACACCGCGCCTGGCTCAGTTGAATCTTGTAGAAGGAGATCGCTATGGACCTCGACCTGACAGAAGAACAGGAAATGTTGCGAACAATGGCGCGGGATTTCCTGACCAAGGAATGTCCCAAGACCCTGGTTCGTGAGCTCGAGGAGGACGAGAAAGGCTACTCACCTGAGCTGTGGCGCAAGATGGCGGAACTGGGATGGATGGGGCTGGTGCTCCCGGAGGAGCACGGCGGCATGGATATGGGGTTTATGGACCTCATCATTCTGCTTCAGGAGATGGGGCGCAATATAGTCCCAGGTCCATTTTTCTGCTCCGTGGTTCTAGGCAGTTTGCCCATCCTCTCTGCGGGCACAGAGGAGCAGAAGAAACGATTTCTGCCGGAGATAGCCAGCGGAGAAATGATCCTCACCATGGCCTTGTATGAGCCCAACGCCAGATACGATGCATCTGGAGTGGAGACAAAAGCCGTGGCCCAGGACAATAACTTCGTGATCAATGGTACCAAACTCTTCGTGGAAAACGCCCATATCGCCGATTACATGATTTGCGTTACGAGGACCCAGGAGGGAGCCTCTCCTGAGGAAGGCATCAGCCTCTTCCTGGTAGATTCCAAGAGTCCCGGAATCAAGTGTCAGGTCATACCCACCATGGCCGACGATAAGCTCTGCGAGGTCGTCCTGGAAAATGTCAGTGTGCCCAAAGAAAACATGCTGGGCGAACTGGACAAAGGGTGGCGCATCGTTACCAGAGCTCTAGAGCATGCCATAATGGCCAAATGCGCTGAGATGGTCGGTGGATCTGAAGCCGTTCTGGACATGACCTTAGATTATGTCAAGGAGCGAGTGCAATACGGCAAACCCATCGGCAGCTTCCAGGTAATTCAGCACTACTGTGCCAATATGTGGACAAACGTTGCCACCAGCCGAAACCTCCTCTATAAGGTTGCCTGGGACCTGGGAGAGGGCCTTCCCGTAGCCAAGGAGATAGCTATGGCCAAGGGCTGGATCAATCAGGCCTATAAGTTCGTCACAGAAAGGGCTATCCAGTGTCATGGGGCTATCGGCCTCACCAGGGACCATGACGTAGGCCTCTACTACCGCAGAGCCAAAGCGGCAGAACTCGCTTTCGGCGACACCGATTTCCAAAAGGAACTGGTTGCCCAGCAAATGGGGCTATAATCGCTATTCCCAACGCCAGCGAGAGGAAGGTACGATGGATTTCGGGTTTACTGAACAAGAGGAAGCAGGCAGACAGGAAATTCGTGAATTCCTGCGTCAAGAGCTGGGAACCGTGCGTACGTGGACGACTCCAGGAGAAGCAATCAGCAAGGATTTTACTCGCAAGCTGGCAGAGAAAGGTTGGCTGGGCGTGGGGTGGCCCACAGAGTATGGTGGTCTCGGACGGCCTTATACCGAACAGCTCATTTACAGCGAAGAGACTATGTACTACGGGGCACCTAGCGGCAGCCACATCCTGGCTCAGAATATGGTGGGGCCTACCCTCATCCGCGTTGGGAGCGAGGAGCAGAAGAGAGAGTACCTGCCGAGGATTCTAAGGGGTGAAATAACATTTTGCCTGGGCTACACCGAGCCGAATGCCGGTTCCGACCTGGCCAATTGCCAGACCACGGCAGTACCCGAAGGCGACGACTTTATCATCAATGGCCAGAAAATGTTTACCAGCTTCGCTGGTCAGGCCGACTACGCCTGGATGACGGTCAGGACCGATCCCAACGCACCCAAGAAGCACAGGGGAATAAGTATGTTCATCGTTGACATGAAGACCCCTGGTATTACAGTGCGGCCACTGGAGACCATGTGGGACTACTCGCTATATGAAGTATTCTTTGAGAACGTTCGTGTTCCCAAAAATGCCGTCGTCGGGGAGCTAAACCAAGGCTGGCACTACCTCACCGTGGCCTTGGACCATGAGAGAGTCTTCATGGGAGGCGTGGTTGCCCAACATCGGCGGTTCTTCGGAGAGTTAGTAGAGTATGCCAAAAACACATATCGCAATGGGAAGCCTCTCAGCAAGGACCCGATCGTTCGCCAGAGGCTGGCTCAACTGGCAACAGACCTTGAGATCGGCCGTTTATTCGCCTATCGAGTGGCCTGGATACTGGGGAAAGAAGTCATCCCCTTCGCCGAGGCATCTATGACCAAGATATTCACCAGCGAATTGGAGCAGCGCCTAGCCAACACGGCAATGCAGATTCTCGGCCTCTATGGCCCCTTGGGCAGAGGATCACGAGCCCCCTTTGATGGATACGCAGGATGGGAGTATAAGTTTTCCTTAATGCAAGCTGTAGGCGGTGGCAGCAATGAGATCGAGAGGATTCTCATTGCCATCGCCGGCCTGGGCCTACCAAGACCCTGAGTCACAGATCCAAAATTTATGGATCCGACCGGAGAAAGGAGGAGGGAAATGATTATCGATGCCCATTATCACCTTGTAGCCGAGGAGTGGTACCCTGAGGGATGGTGGCAAACAGTCACTAACATGTACCTCAACGGGATGAAAGCGTTGGGGATGGAGATGCCCATGGAGACCATAAGGGAGAGCTTGATTCCCTCACTGTGGGATCCCAAGGGAGAGGCACTCATCCGCGACATGGATGCGGGAGGAATCGACAAGACGGTACTGCTGGCGATGGACTACTGGCTTCTATACGGGGAACCCAAAGGACCTATCGAAGTTCAACTTAAGGCATATGCAGATTTTCAAAGCAAATATCCCGACAGAATAATAGCTTTCGCCACTGTTGACCCTCGCAGGCCCAACGCTGTTGAGTTGGTAGAACGCGCCATCAAAGAATGGGGACTCAAAGGGCTGAACCTCTATCCCCAGACAGGGTTCTTCGTCAACGAACCCGCGACCTACAAGGTGTTAGAGAAGGCTTCACAGTTGGGTGTGCCAGTGGTATGCCATACGGGACAACAGGGGCCAGCACCCTTCCGCGCCAAGTATGGCAACCCGATACACCTCGATGATGTGGTGCAGGATTTCCCCAATCTCATGGTGACCGCCGGACACATGGCTTTTGGCTGGCATGAGCAACTCTTCTATCTGGCTAGCTTGAAGTACAATCTAGTGACCGATATCTCGGCCTGGCAAGATGTGTCGAAGTTCAACTACCGCAAATTCTGCCAGGTGCTCAGGCAGGCCCTGGATCGTCTCGGCGCAAATAGAGTCCTATTCGGCACCGACAATCCCTTCGTGGCTGCTCTCATGTCTACCAAGGAGTACGTAGACCTCATCAGGGATTTGCCACAGAACGCTCCCGAGGAGATGACCTTCACCGAGGCCGAGGTCACCGCAATACTGGGAGATAATGCTGCCAGAATTCTATCTCTTAACAGTTGATAAGACTGATTCTCCTTCAACTGTGCCAAGGGGGTTGATAAATTGAACCCGAAAGACACATGTGCTATAGCTGGGGTTGGGCTCACCAAACTCGCCAGGAGAACCCCAGGCGTCAGCAGTATAGGCTTCACGCTCGAAGGCTGCAAAAGAGCCATCGAGGACGCTGGGCTTACCAAGGATGACGTAGATGGACTCCTGGTCGTAGCGCCCACACAGGCAGGGGAAAGGCATGGCTGGGCGACAAGGATAGCCGCGTACCTGGGTATCTCATCGAATTTTACGGCCGCCGTGGAGTGCGGGGGCGCTACTCCCACCGTGATGGTGCAGATGGCCACCATGGCAATCAATGCCGGCATGTGCCACACTGTTGTTTGCTGCTACGGATGGCAGAACAATCCCGTGGATGTGCCCCCCAGCTTGCCCCCAGGACTCGAGTTCACCCTCCCCTACGGCGATCTGGCCGCTATTCCATTTAAGGCTCAAATAGCTCGCAGACATATGCACGATTTCGGCACCACCAGCAAGCAACTGGGAGCGGTAGCGGTTGCCTTCAGAAAACACGCCAATATGAATCCAAATGCCCAGATGTATGGCAAACCCATGACCCTCGAGGACCATCAGAATTCTCGCTGGGTGGTTGAGCCCCTGCGCTTGTTCGACTGTTGCCTCCTAACGGATGGCGGTGGGGCGGTGGTGGTGACCTCAGCAGAGAGGGCCAAGGACATGAAGAACCGCCCTGTCTACATCAGCGGTTGGGGGCAGGCGCACTCGGCAGAGTTCATGAGCCCCTGGCGTGATCCCCAAGTCAAAGGCTGGGAGGGTGGCAAGGCGGCCGATCAGGCTTTTAACATGGCTGGGCTGACCCGCAAGGACATAGATGTCTGCCAGTTTTACGATGGCTTCACTATCCTCGTCATCATAGAGCTGGAGGCCTACGGCTTCTGCAAGATGGGAGAGGGCGGGCCCTTCGTCGAGGATGGCAGGCTTGAGCTGGGAGGTGAGCTCCCTTCCAATACCGCCGGAGGTCTGCTTTCCGAAGGCCATACCTTTGGCATGGCCCACATCGTAGAGGGCGTGCGCCAGCTAAGAGGTGAGTGCGGCGAGAGACAAGCGAAGGATGCTGAAACCGCCTTCATCACCGGGTACGGTGGTGCTCCCCATGAATACCCCCCCACTCTCAGCTACTCCACCCTTATCCTGAGGAGGTGATTGTGGAAACTAAGTTTCCTCCACCAGTACCCACACCAACCGAAGACTCGCAGCCCTTCTGGGATGGTTGCAAGCGACGCGAACTTCTGATCCTCAAATGTGACGCTTGTGGGCATTACTGGTTCCCACCGAGTGTGCTCTGCCCAAAATGTATGAGTATGAATAGACAATGGGTCAAGGCAAGCGGAAAAGCCAAGGTATATTCCTGGACCATATTCCACCAGCTATACTATCCTTCATTTGCCGACAAGATACCCTACAATGTCGCCATTGTCGAGCTTGAGGAAGGCCCCCGCATGCACAGCAACATAGTGGAGTGCCGGAACGAGGATATCTACATAGATATGCCACTGGAACTGGTATGGGGGAGCAAATTGAAGATACTGATTGGTACCTGCCCAAGTACAAGCCAGCGACCAGGAAATAGGTCGCTGAGCAAACCCCAAAAGGAGAACGAGATGTCAGCAGTAATCTACGAGAAAAAGGACCACATAGCCATCGTTACCATCTCAATGCCATGGATGACGAGATGATGGAGAAGCTCTCCGATGCCTGGATGGATATCAGGGATGATCGCAATATCTGGGTAGCAATCATCACTGGCGCCGGTAAAACAGCCTTCTCCGTCGGCGGTGATCTGAAGACCTTTCTCCCCAAAATACTCGAGGCCGACCTCCGAGACCTGCAATCAGACACGAAGCCGCTCAATGCTGTCCTCCGGGGTTTCGATCTCTGGAAGCCCGTCATCGCCGCGGTCAACGGCTACTGCTTCGGCGGAGGTCTGGAGATGCTTTTGGGCACCGATATCAGGGTCGCCTCCGAGACCGCCGTCTTCGCTGTAATGGAGTCCACCTGGGCTCTCTTCCCCGGCGGCGGCACCACAGTGCGGCTTCCTCGCCAACTACCCTATTGCCGCGCCATGGAGATGCTGCTCACCGCCAACCAGTTCACCGCCCAGGAAGCCTACGAGATCGGTCTCATCAACAAGGTAGTGCCTTACAACGAACTAATGCCCGCTGCTATGGCCTACGCCGAGAAGATCTGCTCAAATGGCCCACTCGCTGTTCAGGCGATAAAGGAATCTGCGCTTAGAGGCCTTGCCCTCGATGCCGCCTACTCCATCGAGAGACTGTTCTCCCAGATCATATTCGACACCGAGGACGCCAAAGAGGGCCCCAGAGCCTTCCAAGAGGGTCGCAAGGCTGTTTGGAAGGGCAAGTAAAACCCCTGTCGCATCTTGACTCCTGCGCATAAGCAGGCAGATGGGTACCCTGGCAATAGAATGCACCTTCCAAATGGAGATAGTGGGTTTCACTTCGTTACACCCACGCTACAACTCTCAGGGACAAAGTAGATGTAAGACGCGCTGTGCCCGATAAGGGGCAAAACATGTAGGGGCGTTCAATTGAACGCCCCTACTCATAAGGAATGGCAGAGAAGGCGTTTGATGTGCAGACCTAATGTCATCCCCGCGCAGGCGGGGACCCAGAAGCAATAACAGGTAGAGTGATAAGCAAACTTGGCGATCCCGAATTCACTTGCGACTAAAGCAAGGGAGGCTGCTCCGATATGGAGCAGCCTCCCAC
>QIGA01000127.1 GCA_003229915.1 Chloroflexota bacterium | reverse complement strand
GGGGAGCAGCAGGAGGTTCTTCAGGGACTGGTGGATGGCAGCGTTGACATCTGTATTGGCACCCATCGCCTTATCCAGCGAGATGTCTCCTTCAAGAACCTTGGGTTGGTGATCATCGATGAGGAGCAGCGATTTGGCGTAACTCACAAGGAGAGACTTAAGCAACTGAGAAGAGAAGTCGATGTGCTTACCTTGAGCGCAACCCCCATCCCCCGCACTCTCCACATGTCGCTGGTTGGCGTCCGTGATATGAGCACAATGGAGACGCCTCCCCAGGAGCGGCATCCGATAAAGAGCTATGTTGCCCCTTACAATGAGAGACTGGTGCGAGAGGCTATCCTTCGAGAGTTAGAGCGCGGTGGGCAGGTATTCTATGTCCACAATCGAGTACAGAGGATCGGACGGGTAGTCAGAACACTGGAGGATCTGGTGCCCGAAGCCAGGATAGGCGTCGCTCATGGGCAGATGCCTGAGGAAAGGCTGGAGTCGGTGATGCTCGATTTCACTGAGGGCGGTATCGATGTCCTCGTATGTACTATCATTATCGAGTCTGGACTGGATCTTCCCAATGTTAACACTCTCATCATTGATGACGCTGACAGGATGGGGTTGACTCAGCTTTATCAGCTTCGGGGCAGAGTGGGGCGTGGGGCAACACGCGCTTACGCCTATTTCTTCTATGACAAAGGGAAGCAGCTCACCGATGCTGCGCAAAAGAGGCTCAAGACGATTCTTGAGGCATCTGAGTTGGGGGCTGGCTTTCGCATCGCCATGAAAGACCTGGAGATTCGCGGAGCCGGCAATCTGCTTGGGCCGGAGCAGAGCGGGCATATGGGTGCCGTTGGCTTCGAACTCTATAACCGTCTCTTATCGGATGCCGTATCAGAGTTGAGGGGTGGAGGCGAACGAAAAGCTGCTTCTGAATCTCCTGCCGCCACGGTTGATCTCCCCTTGACTGCTTATATCCCGGAGGACTATGTATCTGACCTCAGCACCCGCCTCGCTATCTACATGAGGCTGGCCAAGATTGGCTCTTTGGAGGAGCTGGATGATTTTGGAGCGGAGCTTGAGGATAGGTTTGGCCCGCTTCGCCCTGAGGTCAAAGACCTGCTCTATATGGTTAGGATAAAGCTGATGGGAAGCTATGTTGGCGTCCGGGATATCTCCTTGGAGAGGGGGCAGGTGGTAATCAGGCTGAGGCCTGGCGTAGAAGTGGATAGACTACTGATGCAGAAATACTATGGAGACAAGTTGAGAGTAGGGACAAACCAAGTGCGCCTGGATCTGAGGCGATCGGGCAAGGAATGGAGGGGAGTGCTTCAAGGCGTACTCCAGAGAATGTCCCAAGACACCGGCGCGTCACGATCGCACGCGGACTCCGAATCTGGGAGCTGTCGTTGACTCCTTCACAGAAAGGTTGTCATCTTGGACCTACTTTGATGCCCGACTAGGAGGATGCCGAAAACTCAGCAAAACAGGGGTAGCCTTGAGCATCTGCTCTAGGCACAGTTGGAGCGGATGCTCCAACCTGCCCATAATCCTCAGACAGGCTCCAGAGGTAGGCTTTGATATGAAGGCCTTGGTGGCGAGGGCCAAACGTAATAGGGGTATCACAAAAGCCATGGAGGATAGCCCTGATCTTCCACGCCACGCGATCCTCCGAATTGTGGTAGAATGCGGACAGTGAAGCCTACTGCGGGCTGGGCGTTGCAGGACGGCGGGGTTCCTCTATAATGCTGACCTCTGAATATAGTAGACGAGTATCGACTCGAATCAGGACTGCGTCATGTTGAAAAGTATACGTGTTTTCTTTCTCCTCATCTGGTTGTTAGGGGCGCTGTCTCTCGTTGCGGCTGGGGCGGCTAGCCCCTCCCCGCAAATCGACGTGTTGCGGGTGGAAGGGACCATTGTACCCGCAGTTGCCAGCTATATAGACCGCGGGATAACCGAGGCGGAATCTCATCAGGCTGTGGCCATAATCATTGAGTTGAGTACCCCTGGCGGTTTACTTTCCACTACTGAGAACATCGTGGACCGAATCCTTGATGCCAAGGTGCCGGTGGTGGTCTATGTGGATCGCTGGGCCGGCTCAGCGGGCACTTTCATTACATTGGCCTCTCACGTGGCGGCCATGGCCCCAGCTAGCCGTATAGGCGCTGCCAGCCCGGTGTCTATCAATTCCGAAGGGGGGATCTCCGACACCTTGGCGAAGAAGATAACCGAGGACACCGCCGCCAGGATCAGAAGCCTCGCTGACTTGCGTGGCCGTAATCAAAAGGCAGCGGAGGCCACGGTATTGGAGGCACTCTCTTTCACAGATCAGGAAGCGCTGGGGCTGGTGCCTCTGCGCGAGGAACACCAGCAGGTGCTGGAACTGGACAGCCCCTATCTCGATCCTCCTCTCGTTGACCTCGGAGCTGACAATCTTGACTCTCTTATTGCTCAGCTCGACGGGATGACGGTTGAGGTGGCGGGAGGGAATGTGACCATTGATACCGAGGGCTATGTCAGGAATGATATCGGAATGAGCCTTTTTGAGAGATTCCTTCAAGTCATTAGCGATCCCAACATCGCCTATATCCTGCTCACCTTGGCTACAACCGGACTGGTTCTCGAACTCATCAATCCGGGCACTATCCTGCCCGGGGTGGTAGGCGCCATCTCCCTGCTCCTCGCCTTCTATTCTCTGGCTGTACTGGAGGCTTCATGGGCGGGTATACTGTTTATCGTTCTTGCCTTTGTGTTGTTTATCGCGGAGGTGTTCACCACTACATTCGGCATATTGACGCTAGGGGGCATAGCCTCGTTGGTTATGGGCTCCATTATTCTGTTTGGTGGAGGGCCTGAATTGTTTCAGCTTCAAATAAACTGGTGGGTTATCGCAGTGGTGGCGATTGTGATTACTGCTACCTTCCTCTTTGTAGTGGGCGCGACTGTTCGTTCTCAACGTCGTCGACCTATCACTGGAAAAGAGGGGTTGATTGGCAAGGTAGCGCTTGCTAAGACGGAGATCGCTCCAACAGGGATGGTTCTTGTCGAAGGAGAGCACTGGACAGCGAGAACGGAGGGTGATAGAATCGAGCTTGGTGAAGAAGTGGTGGTTACAAAGGTCGAGGGACTAAAGCTCTGGGTTACTAAGAAATAGCGAGGAGGTTGAAGATGGAAGGAGCTGTGATTGGCATCGTTGCTGCTGTGTTTGTGGTCCTTGTTATAGCTTCCGCGGCGATCAAGATCGCCCAGGAATACGAAAGAGGCGTGGTCTTTCGTTTGGGGAAGTACACTGATGTTCGTGGGCCCGGCGTGTTCGTTATTATCCCTTTCGTGGAGCGTAGCGTGAAGGTAGACCTGCGCGTTGTGACCTTGGATATTCCCTCGCAGGAGGCCATCACCAAGGACAACGTGACGGTCAAGGTAAATGCCGTGGTCTATTTCAGGGTGATAAAGCCTGAGGATGCTGTGATCAAGGTGTTGGACCATCGCTATGCAACCTCGCAGATATCCCAGACGACATTGCGCAGTGTCATTGGTCAGCACGAGCTTGACGAGCTGTTGGCGCAGCGGGAGAGGCTAAACCAGAATCTGCAGCAGATCATTGATGATCAGACGGATCCCTGGGGAGTGAAAGTGAGTGTAGTGGAGATTAAGGAGGTTGAGCTTCCGCCGACGATGGTTCGGGCAATCGGTGCTCAGGCGGAGGCGGAGCGGGAGAGGAGAGCTAAGATCGTTCATGCGGAGGGTGAGATGCAGGCGGCGGAGAAGCTTGCTGAAGCAGCCAGAATCATAGCCACCCAGCCTGCGACGCTGCAACTGCGCTATCTTCAGACGCTGACCGCAATAGCCACCGAGAACTCGAGCACAATAGTATTCCCGCTACCGATGGAGCTATTGACCCCGCTCCTCAAAGCGGCAACAGGGGTGCCAAAAGAAGGCTAACGCAGTGATTTTGAGTAGCGTGAGTTTCATTGTGTAATAGACGGATTGTGTCTGGCATTTCGGGCTGGTCGTTACGACCAGCCCGATCTATTTTGCGCAAATCGTGGAGCTGGCCTGCAACAACTACCGGGCACGCAGGGTGACTTCTCCAGCTATGATTGGGACAAGGCTGCCGTCGGCGCGTCGCAGCAGCAGAGAGCCATCGCTGTCCACCGACTCAGCATAGCCCGCTTCCACCCTGTTGCCTGATGTCACCTCTACCATCTGCCCCAATGTTTCCAGGCGACTCCGCCACTCCTCATGTATAGGCTTACTCTCACGCAGTGCCAGGTAGACTTGCTCCATCTCGTGAAGCAAGTGCAGCAGTATTTTCAATTGAGAAACCTCTCGCCCCAGTTCAGTGGAGAGGCTGGTGGCAATGTCGGCGATCTCAGGGAAAGCCTTGGAATCAAAATTGACGTTTATGCCGATGCCAATGACAGCCCAATCGACTGACTGCCCGCGCAGCGCGCTCTCGGCCAAGATGCCACTCACCTTTTTATCGTTGATGAGGACGTCGTTGGGCCACTTGATGGTGGTTTCCAGCCCGGTAGCTCGCTCGATACAGCGACTTGTCGCTAAGGATGCCACCATGGTGAGGCGGAGAAGCCGACTGATTTCAGGGCGGAGGATAACGGATGTCGCGATGACCCCCGGGGGATTGATCCAGGAGCGCCCCAGTCGACCCTTTCCCCGCGTCTGTTCCTCAGCGACAACTGTCGTTCCCTCCGCTGCGCCTTCCCTTGCCGCCTTTTTGGCCAGGTCCATGGTTGAGGATACGGTGCGATAGAAGAAGAGGTTCCGGCCGATAAACTGGGTGGTTAGACCTTGAAGGATCGCATCTTTTGAAAGATCGCTTCCCATTCTTGCCCTTTGTCGTACCTATGCCTGAATTGGATGAAGCGGCCATTTTACTTGTGAATGGCCGCTTCACGATAGCCAAGCAAGCCTGTAAGCCGAGTTCTGTACTTGACAGAGAGCAGTTTACGGCCGAAGCCTTCATCCTGCTTCTGGTCAAGTGGTGACCATCTATCTAGGATGGCAGTTACCCGCCACCTCAAGCGACCAACCCGAGGACAGGCCGGGCGTCCTTGCCGTCCTCCTATTCGGTCTTGCTCCGGATGGGGTTTGCCCAGCCGACCGGTCACCCGGCCGCTGGTGAGCTCTTACCTCACCATTTCACCCTTAGTCCGCACTGAGCGGGCCGGTATGTTTCTGTGGCACTTTCCGTAGGGTCACCCCTCCTGGGCGTTACCCAGCATCCTGCCCGGTGGAGCTCGGACTTTCCTCCCCCTCTGGCATCTTGCCAAAAGAGGGCGGTCACCCGGCTTACTTGACCCATATTCAGTTTACCGCAAAGGCGACTTGAGCACAACTGACGCTGAAAGAATCGATGGCGGTGCTTCTCTTAGGCTGCTCGCCGCTAATCCATATACAATATCCGACCACAGTTGCTGCAAGTTGCCAGTTTTTGCCCCATCCTGGCTTTCTGCTGAGCGGATACGGGGAGGCTGATTCGGCATCCTTGGCATCTACCCTGCACCAACTTGGCTACGGCCAGTCCCTGTTTGACACGGCGCAGCTCCTCATAGATATTGATGCTGGCCGAGTCTATCTGCTTGAGGAGGAGGTCTCTCCTTTGTGCCAGCGTGGCCAAGTCAGCCTCGAGCTCTGTCTGTTCTCTGGAAAGCCGCTTCTGGTTCTTCGCCCACTCTTTCTCCATAACTGCCAATCCGTCACGTTTCAGAGTAACATCCCGCTGAGCGGCATCCACTTCCATCATTACCGTGAGGAGTTGCTCTTCTCGCTCTCCGCGCTGTCCCTTTATCAGATCTATCTCCTGTTGGAGACTCATTAGCTCTCGAGGGTTCTTTACCGAGCCTTCGTAGAGCTTCTTTTCCTCAGTGGTTATTTTCGTCGCTAGCTCGTTAACCCCCCATTCCGCTGTTCGCTGTTGGTGCTCCAAATCGAGCAGGTGTTTGTGGGCTGTATCGAGGGCAGCTCGTGCTGATACTAGTTCGTCATCCTTCCCTATTTGCTCTTTTACATGTGCAAGGGTTTCGGCTTTGTGTGCGATATCGAGGTCGGTCTCCTGAAGTTCATAGAGTTGTTTTGCCTTGCTCATTGCTCTTCAGATATACCACAAAAAGCGGTTCTCAGCAACCTTCCTTAATATGTAGACATCGCTCCAGAGCCTTTGGCGAAACAGGAGGCGCTTGCCTCTAGGGTTGTGCACCGGGGACAGTCGTGAGCACAAGGATATTGCCAGCGACGTTGAAACAAATGCTGTTTTTGCGTGTGCAGAGGGGGGGCCATTAGGGGCTGCTAGCTCGCGGGATTGGTTATTCAGGACTATAGCGGATTGAGTGTAGACACGTGATGCTTCGGGAGAACAACGCTGTGTTCTCTGGACCGCAATGGTCCTGCTGGCGATGGATCCAGTTTGTTGTCCTCGGTTGTACCTTCGGCTCTGTCTTCGCGGCTTCGAGGAGTGGCGTGGATGAAGCTGTTCCTAAGTCTGGCTTCTCTATTTTGATCGTGGGGGTGAGTCGTTACGCAGATTGCCGATGGTGAGGTATAAAATGTCTTCAACGATCTCGTTCACCATCAGCCAGAGATATGCTATACGACTTGGTGACGCTCTCATTGTTGTCGACTCTTTTCTCTGGGATCACTATGTGCTCTTTGAAATCGCCGCTTCTGTTACCGGGGCATCGGAAGGGTTTGAGTCGCGGCACATTCTCAGGACACTTCCAGCTACCTGGTCTTTACTGGCTATTGTGCTCTCAGTGATGGGGGCGCAACAATCCCATTTAGGTACTTTTCCGACTCGTACTTTAGTACTGTTGTGGAAATTGGCCGAGGCAGACAGTTACGAGGGGCAGCGTTTGAGATTATGGCTGTTCTTCGGGGCGCATGAGGAATCTCCATACCAGGTATATCAACAGCCCTATCAGTATTACATCAACTACGCCGAAGAAAATCAATCCGATGATTTTGCCCAGGTTTACGGACGATGTTTTCTGGGGCGTTGGAGCGGGTGCTATGGTAGGTGCTGGCGTAGTGATTGGACTTGGTGTGGGCGCAGTGATGGGGGTGGGTGTAGGTGGGGGTGTGAGTGTGGTTGTCGGCGTAGGCGTAGGCGTAGGTGCAGGCGCTGTGGAGACAGTGAGATTCAGCTCTATGTTGCCCCCGGCTACCCAGGTTGCCGTCTCCGCAGCGTCATAGTCATCTATTTTGAAGGTTATCGGTGTACCGTCATTATAGAAGGTACCGAGCGGAGGCTTTATTTTGAGAGCATATGTTGAAGGGCCATACCTAGCGGCTGGAGTGACTGTGAAATGTGGGTTGCCTTCTATTATGGCTGTTATGACTGTACCATCGGGGACGTCATTGCCATCTATCTGCACCGTGCCGTAGAAGCGGCAGGGTAGTTGAACGCCCTGGGCGAAAGCTATGGCTGGCAAAAGGAGTAAAATGCCAACCGCAATCGAAGCTAGAACTTTCAGACTGGACATATTGGTTGCCCTTGTACTCTTTACTCCTCTGGTTTCTCTTCGTCGGTCTTTTCCCCCTCTGCTTTCCCCTCTCCGGTCGTCTTGCCTTCTGTTTGCGCTTCGTCTGCCTTCACGCCCTCTGCTTTCTTCCCCTTAAACAGCGACATGATCGAAAGGAATACATTGGTCTCCCACATCATCACTTTCAGGACAATGGGTATGCTGAATATCTTGATCACCAGTTTGTTGGTCATCATCTTCAGCATCAACCTGTCTTGCCATCTCATGCTCATCTCTCCTCCTGGCACCTCGCCATCTGTATTATTGCTCTCTGGTTTCTCCACCCGTGGCTTCTTCACCCCTGTTTTCGTGCCCCTTGGTTTGCCGGGACGGATGCGGTATTTCCAAAGCAGGTATGCTGCAAACATGACGCTGACAACCAGTATGCCTACACACAAGGCTATGATAACAGTGGTCCACGCATTGGTTACGACCTCTGTACTTAGCGGTGTTGCGGAGAGAGTTGGACTTGGCGCGAGTGTTGGTACAGGCGTTGGTGTAGGCGTAGCCGTCGGTGCTAACGTGGGCGATGGGGTAGGCGTGGGCGCAGGTGTTGGTAGGGGTGGGGGTGTCGGTGATTGCGGAGGTGGGATTGAGGCGGAAATATCCAGTAGTGTGTTGCCGCCCATTTCCCAACTGCCTGTCTGGTCTGCGGTATAGTTTCCTATCGTGAAGATTACCTGGGTTCCCTCATTGTAGGATTTGCCACGCGGCGGCTCTAGTCTTAATGCGTATGTTGAGTTGCCATATGTCGCTGGGGTAGCTGGGGTAGTTGTGGTGTAGGTATCCCCTGCGATTGTGGCCGTTATAGCGGTGCCATCGGGCACGGGCATGCCGTCCAGTTGCACCGCACCATAGAATCGGCTGGGAGGGAGTGGTGGGGCCTCAGCAATAGCCGGAAAGGCTGAAAGCAGAAGCACTGTAAGTACAGCCAATACAACAAGGAATCGCCTCCAGGCCATGCTTTTCATCTCCTGTCAGTCTCGTTTCAGACACCTGGGTTTTGTACGATTATACCATAAGAAGTCACTTGCAGGGCACGAAACGGAGTCGGTTTGTAGCCTCGTTGGGGCCAGTCTGGCAACTGGTTTGAGGCGTTCATGTACTCGCTGGCGCTGGAGATGGTGTTAGATTGCTGGCCCGGTCAGTGGCAAGACAGGGCGAAAAATCGGGAGGAAAAGTTAAGATAAGCATAGTTGTGAGCAGAGGCAGTATATGAATGGGCTCCACATTGTTCTCTATGAAGACGGGTGTTTGAAAGCCCTGAGTGCTAAGTAGAAGGTCAGGCAAGATAGGGAACCCCGAAATAGCGATTGGATTCAAAAATCGGGGGGTTAGGTATCATTGTTCAGAAAATACAGGTTGGCAGTATTGAGTGGGATAGGTTGGCCGACGTCGGCCAACCTATCCCAATGAGTTTCGGTTGAGCTACCATTTTCATCCTCAGTGGCGGCGATTTCAATCGTCACGATAGACTGCGAGCAAAGCGACGCAATCCCATCATAAATACACTCAAGATTGAGATGTAGCAACTGACTCGCGTTCTGTTCGCTGTTTTTGGGGGGGGGCAAATGGTGGGCCCGGCAGGATTCGAACCTACGACCAATCGGTTATGAGCCGACCTGGCACGTTCAAACTGCTTAACAAAACGCCGATTTCCACAATTGCCAGACAGGATGCACGACATCGACTGGCAGAATGGCACTGTGAGGACGCTGCTGGGCAAGGCCACCAAAGAAGGCTATGCGCCGTTTTGGGTCTCTCACAGAGACCTACCTGAACGCTTGGCTGACTGAGTTTCAGCCCAATGGCGCGGTCATATGGGGACTCAACAGGTGGGGAATCGTCTCTATGCTCAATCGCCTGGAGAAAGAAACAGGCCTTCCCTGCAACCCTCACACCTTCCGCAGGACGTTTGCCTGTCTGCTCAGAAAGGCAGGAGTAGACCCCATGACAATCAAAGACTTAGGCAGGTGGGAATCACTGGAGATGGTGCAGAGGTATACGAGGTCCGTTACCTTTGAGGATAGCATGAAGCACTACCAAGGTGCCGTTGGGGTAGGAGCTAGTTAATACCAGATGCGAAACTGCAACTTGGACCACGACTACTGTAGTTTTCTCTATTTTTGCTTTCGTCCCTTT
>QIGA01000023.1 GCA_003229915.1 Chloroflexota bacterium | reverse complement strand
GTGATACTCTACTTCTCCTAGATAAGAAGCAGGGTGGGCGCAGCGCCGTGCCCCTACGGCAAAACGAGAATACCCAAAGTGGTCACCGAGGTGGTAAAATATTGTCTGGGAGCCAAAGCCTCGGTATCAGTCGGCTGACGGGGATGGGAAATGAGAGTAAACGTAAAGCTCGCTCCAATATTGTGCAAGTCTACCGGTGGGCTGGAACTGGTTGAGGTGAAAGGAGCCAACCCCCTAGAGTGCCTTCGGGACCTGGAGCTTCAATTCCCCAGCGTCAGGCGGTGGCTATACGACCAGCAGGGGGAGTTTCGATCCGAGGTTCTCTTCTTTGTCAACGGGGTGAGGACTTTCGCCGACGAGTTGCCCCAACAGTTGGACGACGGCGATGAGGTCTTCATCATGCTTGCCATCGCCGGGGGATGAGGCGAAGCCAGCGAAGCAGGGTGGGTGCAGCGCAGCGCGCAACCCACCACCGTAGGGGCACGGCATGCCGTGCCCCATGAGGAACACTACATGTAGAGGCGTTCTCGGGATTGGTGGGTTCCATTTCATTTCACCCACCCTACGATACCCCGCAGAACCCGCAGGGAGGTAAACGATGTCAGGAATTGGCCCGAAAAAGCAGGTATTGATTCCCTTGGGTTTGGCAGCGGTTGGCTTATCTGTGTTCATGTACTCCAGACGCAGGCTAAATCGGGATTCAAGCCCTCGCGAGAGCAACGGAACCTTATTATTCAAACCCGACCTGGCACCTCATCCAGGACACTACACGTGGAGAGAGTCCCTTGGCACTCTCGGCAAGATCAGCCCCATCAAAATGCTCACCGACCCAAAGCATTGGAAACTGCACCTCGGAATCTTTCGATTTATTATTAACCCCAGCTATGGAACTCGAATTGGAGCGCCCGCACCGGATTTTGACCTGCCCACAGTGGACGGGAATCGCGCTCGCCTCTCCGACCTGCGGGGTAAGAACGTTGCTCTCATGTTTTCAGCCGAGACCTGACCTCCCGCAAGGATGCAATTATCCCGGTGGGATGATCTAAGCAGGAAGTATGATGATAGAGATGTCGTGGCGCTCTTTATTTACTCCCACGAGCGGCATCCCGGCGAGCCAGGCTATCGGGAATACAAGCACACGCAAACCGATGAGGAAAGAATGGCGTATGCCCGCATGTGGAGTGAGCGCACCGATCTTACAGTCGCCGTGGACGGCATGGATGATAAGGTGCTGAAAGCATACGGCGCAGTTCCCAATCCCGCCTTTGTCATAGACCGAAACGGGACGCTTGTGTTCAAGGCAATATGGGCTGACGCCGCCAAGGTTGAACGCGTACTCGATGAGTTGTTGGAATACGAGGTTTCCGCAAACCGGTAAAGGCAGAGGTCGCTTGCCAACACTTCATCATGCTTGCCATCGCCGGGGGATGAGACGAAGCCAGCGAAGTAGGCTGGGTGCAGCGTAGCGCAACCCACCACCGTAGGGGCACGGCGCGCCGTGCCCTATAAGGAACTATATGTAGAGGCGTTCTCGGGATTGGTGGGTTCCATTTCACCCACCCTACGTTACTCCTGTCACGACGGAATGTTCGTTGCCACCTCACCCACTTTGTCGCTGCTACCCGCGCCCATCGAATCTAATGGCTTCTCTTTCCAGAATTCCCACCAAAACAGCTTGAGGTAGCGCGCTTCGGCATATCTCTTGGCCCCGAACAGGGCAACTGCTGCGAGTGAAGCGACATTTCCCTTAAGAACTGCAGATCGACTTCTGGTCTTCCCCCTATCCCGCAGAAACTGCGTCGCCTTGAGAAAAGCGTATTGAGCAAATCTTTTTCGCCTGTGTTTGGGATTGGTCCAAACGCCGACGCAATACTCGCCGCTTGAGAAGTCAACTCTGAACGGGGGTTGGCGCATACAATCCTTGGCACTCTGTGTCAGAGCAACCCAGCGCATGTGGGCGAGCTCCTCCCCGACGAGCACGCAGAATATTACTGCGCCGCTATCCAGCTTCTCCCTGCAATTGAACGACCAACAGCGAAAATCAACACCACCAGCCTCCAGTTCATCAGCCTCTTCCTTCGTGGAGACTGTCTTGAAGGCGAATCCATCGGTCCTGGGCATGAAATCAGCTTCGTTCACGTTATCTATGTTCTCCACGGCATACTCGAACAGGTAGTGCGTCTCATAACTGAAAAAGGGACTGACCAGGAAGGCCGACGCACGCCTTAACAGCGGAATCAATCCTTCCTGTCTGAAGATAAGCGCCGCTTCCGCGAAGGGGATGCTTGCCTCTCTGATCGCTGCCTTTATCATTCGCATACTATCACCACAGCAGGGGGGCAAACCGGCAACGGAACTCGCTTATTCCGAAGTCGCTGGGGAGAGCGGGCGGCCGTCCGAGGCATACCCGACGGCCCTCAAGCAAAGGGAACCACTGTCTTCACCGCTCTATGCTTCGGCTTGTTCAGGTTAACTCCTATCATACGCTTGTAGTCTTCAAAAGAGATTGTATGGGTCACCCCAAAATAGCGATCAGAACTCCAGTCAGCCCCCCGTTATCTGCGGCACTACTGTTACGTTATCCCCTTTCCTCAGCTCCCTGTCTTTCATCTGGTCGGGATGGAAAACCTCCCCGTTCACCTCCAGCAAGATGGAAGACGAGGAGAGCTGCAGCTCATCCATAAGCTCCCCCACTGTCTTGTCCGCCGTGACCTCTACCTTCCTTTTGAAAGACAGCATCCTGCCAACAGCGCTTTTTACCTCGGTGCGAATCCCTTCAGATACCCTCGCTGGCGCTTCATGCAGCGCTCCGGTAGTAATTGCGGGTGGTCTGAGGTGAATCAACCTGCGGCAGATGTCCGAGCCGGTGGTGAGAGGACTGTCCAGCAGCTCCACCTGAACCGGGTGTTTCACCACCTTCTCAAACATGGCCTTGTTGAAGTAGTTACCGCACTTGCACCACAGAGGCGTGGGCTCCAGGTGCCCGAGTGATATCATCGGGCACGCACACTCGCCCCTGACCGGGGGGAAGAAGTCATAGTGAATAACATCGCCCTTCCGCTCCAGCTTCCTTGTGCCTGGGAAGGCGTTCATCAAGTCCTGCATGAAAGTATCTATGTCCGTATCAGTATTGAGGTTCCCATAGGGCAGAAACAGGGAGTTGCACATTTCGCCAGTGCACTGGAGGCACATCTCCCGCGCCGTTTCGTCGAAATCGGGCTGGAAGATGCGTTTGAGGATCTCGCCCTTTTGCAGCCCCACGAAGAACTCGCGCTGCGCTATTTCCTCCTCAGACAGTTCTTCAGGCATTTTGCCCTCCTCTCGACCGTAGCGTTGCCATTCCTGTGGCAACGGATTCTCCGTCGTGACAGGAGTCACGACGCCACCCCCGGCTGCCTGCCATCGCATTGCTACGGGCAAAGCGACCCGTATAATGTCTCACGAGACATCTCGCAGTTCCTATTCCTGGGGAGCTGTAATGAAGGCCGACGGCTTGAGATGCACCAAGAAGCGGCATTCGTCCTCTCCATTTACCTGGGGGCTGCCCAACGTCTCCACAGAGTCGACCCTCATGTCGGTGTACTCCTCGATGTAGCTCCTCACACTGTTGGCTGAGCAGGCACACAGCTCAGGCCTGCCCTGCATCCAGCCGAACATGGCGAGGGGGCACTGGCATATCGGCTTTCCCTCCTTGTCCTTGGGAGGAACATAGGTCCAGTGAACAATGTCTCCAACCTGAGTGATCTTTCTCGGGCCGAAGGGTGGTTTCAGCTCCGCCATGTGGCACTTATAGTCTTCCCAGTCCATACCCGGCTGACATCCCAGAACCAGCTTTGCTTGGTCACTACAGGCTTTGGACATCTTCTTCAAAACCCTGTCCCTGTACTCCTGGGGCAGCTCAGCGATCCCCGCGTAGGCCGCGTCCACGATCTTGTACAGCCAGCCGTGGAGCAGGTCCTTTATTTCCGGGCTCATCTCCAGATAAAACTCATCGATCGTATCCTTCATCTCCGCTGGTAGCTCTTCAGCCATGGTTCTCTCCTCTTGATTCAGTTATCTAGCTGCTGGTGCGCTCACCAGCAGGTCATTCCTTTCCCCACTCTACCTCCGGCATAGCTACCGTTCTCACCTCTTCCGACGCCGCCTGATCCGTCAGAAACGGAGTGCGCAAGGGTGAGTACGGAACCAAACCATACAGAAACCTGTAGGTCACCTTGGGACGCCATCGCCCGGCTTTGGCCTCCCATTCTTTATACAACGGGTCCTTCAAGGAGGCCTCACGAATCTTGACCCAGTCGCTATGTATGTTGCCTGCCGTCCAGATGTTAATCACCTCACCGCTGCTCGCCGTCCCCGCCACCGCATGGTAACATCCCACCAGCTTCATGCCCCATTTTTGTGCCATGGGCACCAGCTCCGTTCCTATGGCGTTTATGTACTCATCCACCTTGCCCGGCAGAGCCCGCGCCAGGGTGTGCAGATATATCGTGTATTTGTAATCCCCCTCCTTGATCCGAGCCAGAGTAGGCGAGAATGGCGCAGGCTCCAATACCTTGCCAACCCAGTCAGTTCGATAATCGACAGCCTCTCGCTCCCAGACCTTCGCCAGTGGGTCATTATCGTGAAACTCTTGTAGCCGATCAAAGGAGTCCCAATCATCCACCTCCCAGAGAGCCAGATTCTCGTTATAGTGGATACCCACCATGAACATCCCAACAAGGCGCAACCCCTTCTGCTCCACATCAGGCACATAGTCAGTGCCCATTACCTTCCAGTACTCCTCCTGAAACCTGGAGACAATCGTTATGTTCTCGTAAAGGTAAAGCATTGCGCATCCTCCAACTGGCTAACATGCCCCCTGCTGTTGCTTTGCTCCAGCACCTAGTGAAGCATCGAATAGGGTACGGGGATCAAGAACTTATAGCTCCACTCCGCGCACAAGCTCGACACCTTATCCATCCACCGCTGGAATTCCTGTTCCCTGAGCTGTGCCTCACGTATCTGGCCCCAGTGAGCCCAATTCTTCAGCGACCAGAAGCTTACTATCTCACCGGACTCCCCACATGCGCCAAACCAGCGATAGCAACCCGCCAACTTCATCCCCCGGCTTTCCATCAGGGGCATCAGTTCCCCTTCAAAGGCTTCGAGGAACTCGTCCGTCTTTCCAGGCAAAACACTGTAAACCAAGCGATAATACAGCGTGTTGCCGGTGAAATCACCCTGCTTCTGCCGCTCTTTGATCATCGCCGCTGTTGGTGAGAAGGGAAGACCCTCGAGCAGGCTGTCAAACCACTCGTCCCGGTATCTGAACCCTTCGCGGTGCCATGACAGTCCATCGCGCTCATGCATCACGAAATTGGCCAAACCTTCGAGGGTATCCACACCATGGGGCAGCTCAGACAAGAAGAAGGTCTCGCGATGGCGGAAGGCGACCCTGAAAACGCCCATCACCGTCATGTGACGGTTCAAGCCGGGAATCAAATCTGTTTCCATGACTTCCACGTACTCATCCATCACGCCCGTGAATGGGTAAGTGTTTTCATGCAGGTAGAGCATGATCGCTATTCCTCTTTGCCTTCGTTACCCGCCTCGCCCCCTGGTCTGCCATATCTCGACTCAAGATCCCTCTTGTGATCCATCAGTATCCCCCAGGTCAGCCGCTTGGTGTACCACGCCACCGGCCACTCAAGCAGCTTGCCCCAACCCGGAATCCTTACGTCCACCCTGTCCACGATTTTGGTGCCCCCGTTCGTTCCATAGAGAAAGGTGCTCTCCAGCGTGCCTCTGGCGAATCCGCCGATAGTCTCGTTCGTCATCCTGTCAGGAGGAACAATAGTCTGCCTTTGCTTCGCTTCTCGCGTAAACCCCAGCACTTTCAAGCGCCACAGAGCGATGCTGACGTTGTTCTCGTCCTCCAGAACCTGAACAGACTTTATGCGGTTCTTGTGGAGTTTGGGAGGGTGGGTGTATTCCGAGATTTCCCTGAGCACCACGTCCATCGGCGCTTTGATCGTGATGGATAGCTCCACGCTTCTCACCAGGCAACCCCCTTCGACGTGCAGCAGCCCTGGTTCTCGACACCGAACAATCGTACAGGAAGCACTATTTTGAAGCAGTGTGGGTGCTGTACCTTCCCGGGACCCATACATATGCTGACTCAGATATCAAGAGCCACGCGCAGTCAGCGCCGTCAGAACAAGTGAATAAGGAACACTTTAAGTCGGCGAGCGGCCCTTGTCAAGCTCTATCAGCGCACCCCGTTTTCAGCGATTCGCAGGGCTATCACCTTCTCCGTAGTACTATTTCCACCCCAAGAATACCCAAAGGAGCTATAGATGAGCAGGCACAACTATGTTAGCGTGTAGTCAAGATAGTTGATGTCTTCAGGGCACTATTAGTTCTAACACCAGGCTATAAAATGAGTTCTCAAGCTGAGGCGTGGAGCATGCGCATATTAAAGGCAGACCGATCTTACAGCAGGCTACAGCGACTGTCTGAGGAACAGGAGCAGTTGAAGACTGAGCTTGTGCAGATTCAAAGCATGCTGCTTTCCCTGGAGGAGCTAATAGCTGAGGAAATACTGCGGCAGGCAGGTGACTCCGCGCACAGCAAAACATCCACCGTGGATGGGGAATTGCGGCATCGGGGAGGAAAAGGCAGATGGGAGCGGATTCTCCAACCTGCCATAATTCTCAGACAGGCTCCTCACCAGGATGGAGCCTGCGCCACTTGCCCACCAACTGCTCCTTGGTCTCACGATGCTGTGGGTCGGGCACGCAGGCATCTGCCGAGCATAGTTCAGCGCATCGTGGCGATCCATGGGCGCCCACACACTCAGTGCACCTTTCAGGATCAATGACATGCGCTGTGCTGACAGCCCCGTTCGGGCATTCCGGTCTGCAGTCTCCACACAGCCAGGGAACAGTAGCGCATTTCTCAACAATGATCTTGTAGGCTATCTTCCTATTCTCCCTTCTCAGTCCTGCTTTCGGCGTTGCCGGACGCTGCGGCAGGACCTGCCCCGCATTCACACCAGGCGAACAACGATCTCCCCGAATAAACTCCTACTCTCCTTCTTTCAACCTATCCAGGGCCTTGAGCAATAGCGAATTGACTTTGCCGATCTCCCGGTACGCCTCCATCAATTCGTCGTGAACCGCGGTTTCCCCCAAGCCTCTGGCCTTCTCCGCCCACTCCCTGAATTCCTCGCCATGCTCCTTGTTGTGCTCGATCCAGTAGTCCAATAGCACCCTCAACTTGCCCTTCTCTACCTGGTCCATATACGCCCACCTCTTTCATCACACTAGCGGTATGAAACTTCTATGATACATAGCACTGCGAGAGCAGGCTTTTAAGCGCGGGGTATTTGTCTCCATTGCAGTTTCACTGGTCACTCTCATTATACACCAGTTGTTGAGTGAGAGGGAGAAGCGAGCCAGACTTGAGAAGTTAAATATGGCTATCGAAGCTCCTTCGAGCAAGTTTTCCTCTCATCTGATGCATTGGAGCACAGAGAACGCGCTAAATAGTCACGCAGGAACAGTAATCAAGCACCGAATCCGAAGCACGATCGGCAAGCGTAGCGTTGCCACTCCTGTGGCAACGGATTCTTCGTCGTGACAGGAGTCACGGCGCTACGAAGTGGGGAGCCAGCCGCTACGCCTAACCAATGTCGATAGCACAAATCGTGAAAGGATTATTGCTGTCGAGAATTGTGTCGTAGCCTCACCAGAGGCGCTGCCCAATGAGAGCAGCATGACGAAATCCGTTTATGTACGCTGTGTCACATCACGGATGCGATAAAAGTCACATACAAGGGTCGTCAAGTGCCCTAGAATAGCTTTTGTAGACATAATGGTAAATATGGGATATCATGTAATTGAATCCCAGGCCCAGCTACTGAGGGGCTGAAAGAGTGGTGGAGGAATGACGAACACAACTCGAAAGAGCAAACGGGAAGCAGATAAAGACAAGGCACCGAGTCCCATGCTTACCATGCGCGAGGCATGCCAACTGCTCAACGTGCATAGCAACACCCTGAGACGATGGAGTAAGAAGGGATTGGTAAAGGAATACCGCATTGGCCTTGGCGGCCATCGAAGGTTCAAGGCAGAGGACGTTGCTGCGTTAATCTTGGAGCAACCCAAGTATCGCCTCGCCAGGCGAGAACAAGCAAGCTGATTCGCCACTAGTCATCAGGCCACCAAGGTAATCCTGAGAGCACCGAATACCGAGAAGAGGGCTCAATCCCTGGTCAGTCGAACGCGATAACTCGATTATTTCCTTTTCTGCGATCGCCGCCATTCGACGTAGGTCCTGGTTCCCTCCTCCAGGGAAACCTTGGGCTCCCACCCCAACTCCTCCCTTACTTTGGAGCCATCGAGATACATCCCCTTGTTGAGGAACCGAAGGCCTGAGCGAGTCAGATAGGGCATCTCCTTGACACGCCGCAGCCTCGACCACCCTTCCATGAGCGCGCACCAAGCGTAGGCCGTAGCATAGGGAATCGCGAACTGCAGCCTCGGCCCGCCCATAGCCTTTATCATGGCCTGCGCAAAGTCCCGGAATCGAATCTCCTCAAGGGGAGCCACGTTATACACCTGTCCTACAGCCCGGTCGCTAGTGGCCACCAGTACGGCGCAATCGACAGCATCAGAGGCGTAGACAATGCTGTACTTGGGATTAGACTCTCCCGGCCACACTATGATGGGAGGCGACATATGGCGATAAACCCTGTCGGCTAACAACCTATCCCTGGTCCCATAGACCGCCGCAATTCTAATCACCGAGACCTGAATTTTGCCCTGACTGTGGTACTCGAAGGCCCTATTCTCAGCCTGCAGCTTGGCGTAGTCATAATAAGTATCAGTCCCGAAGCCTACCCGGCGGGGGTCGGACTCGCAGGCAGAGGTATCGCCCTCGCAGGCTTTGCCCTGGACCCCGCCGGTGCTGACGTGGAGAAAACGGGGCACTCCAGCCTCGACGCTGGCCTTAAGCATATTCTCGGTGCCCTTGGCGATCGAGTCCTCGAACTGCCGCCACGTCCCCCAGCCGGGCGTGACCCTGGCCGCAGCGTGAAATACTACGTCAGCACCTTTGACCGCAGGGCCCAGGCTTTCATAATCCTCAACGTCGCCAACAACGATCTCGACCCCTGTGGTCTCCAGGTGCCTGACATCGGATGTCCTGCGAGCCAGAGCCCGCACCTCATGTCCCTGCGCCAGCAGGCATTCCACAAGGTGGCTCCCCAAGAATCCGGTGCCCCCGGTAATCAGCGTCCTCAATCCCTACCATCTCCCTCGGTGCGGTGGCTCGTAGCTTATCATGGGGAGCCAACCAATACAACCCCACACTCTATCTAATCGCCCGCTTCCCATGACCCAAAAACCTGTCTGCGCCATTTTACACCTTACCTTATCCCCGAAATAGCGATTGGCTTCAAAAATCGGGGGGTTAGGTATCATTGTTCAGAAAATACAGGTTGGCAGTATTGAGTGGGTAGGGTTGGCCGACGTCGGCCAACCCTACCCACTGAGTTTCGGTTGAGCTACCATTTTCATCCTCAGTGGCGACGATTTCAATCGTCATGATAGACTGCGAGCAAAGCGAAGCAATCCCATCATAAATACACTCAAGATTGAGATGCAGCAACTGACTTGCGTTATGATCGCTATTTCTGGGTACGGACCCGAAATAGCTATTGGCTTTAAAAATCAGAGTTTTGGGTGTAATTGCGAGCGCAGCGAAGCAATCTCACGGGCGTTAGGGCGTTCCATGGAACGCCCCTACACCCCGCGCTCCCACCACCCTTAGACTGAGAT